>CAMGCN010000001.1 GCA_946040935.1 uncultured Clostridia bacterium
ACACCTAAGCCTTCGTCGGCAGCGTCAGATGTGTATAAGAGACAGCATCGTACTCCTCTTCGTCGCCGTAGAGGTACTCCTCAACATCACCGAGGTCGCAGTCGAGCTCATCAACATAGTCAGCCATTTCAGCGTAGTCTTCCTGCATATAAGAAATCTCATCTGTGATATCCTCGAGAATGTCTGCAACAGCATCAAAGAGCTTTGCTTCGTTTGACGAAGCGTCGAGCTTCATTCCCTCGATAAGTCCCTTCAAGTGGGCAACCTTTTTGATTATTTCTTCCATATTCGTTTTTCTCCTTTATTATTTTTTATAAAACAACCCGCACCGTCGGTGCGGGTCGAATTAATTACTGTGATTATGCTCTTGACAAGTATTCGCCCGTTCTTGTATCTATCTTGAGCTTTTCGCCTTTTTCGATAAAGAGCGGCACTTTGATAACCGCGCCTGTTTCGAGCGTGGCGGGTTTAAGGGTGTTCGTCGCGGTATTGCCGGCAAAACCGGGATCCGTATCTGTTACTTCAAGCTCGACGAACATAGGCGGCTCGACTGCGAAAACATTTCCTTTATAGGAAACGACCTTGCACATATCGTTTTCTTTTACGAACTTGAAATTGTCCTGAAGAATGTTTGCGCCGATCGGTATCTGTTCGTAGCTTTCCATATCCATGAAATAATAGAGATCACCGTCGTTGTAAAGGTACTGCATTTCCTTTCTGTCGACGATGGCGTTTTCAAACTTGTCGGTAGGGCTGAAAGTCTTTTCGACCACAGCGCCCGTGATGACATTTTTAAGCTTTGTTCTTACGAAAGCCGCGCCCTTTCCGGGTTTGACGTGCTGAAACTCGATAACCTGAAGTACATTGCCTTCACTCTCGAAAGTAATTCCGTTTTTGAAATCACCGGCTGTTACCATTATTATTGTCCTCCAAATGATTATACATTATATTCACATATATAATACACTAATGCGCGTATTTTTTCAAGTATTTTTTTCTAAAAATCAAATTTCTATCAGGTTTTTGGGCGCTCGGGTGAGAATCTCCGCGCCGTTTTCGGTTATATACGCCATATCCTCTATGCGGACGCCGTATTTTCCCTCGATATATATACCCGGCTCGACTGTGACGACATTGCCTGTCTTAAGCTCTTTTTTGCATTTGGGCGAAAGCCGCGGCTCTTCGTGGATATACAGTCCCACTCCGTGACCGAGACCGTGACCGAATGTGCCCGGATATTTTGCGTCTATAATTCTACGCGAGACCGCGTCTGCCTCCGAGCAGACAACGCCGGGGGCGAGCATTTCTTCCGCCGCCTGCTGTGCCCGGAGCACCGTTTTGTATACCCTTTTCATTTCTTCGTCTGCTTTGCCGAGGACGATCGTGCGCGTCATATCCGAGCAATAACCCTTATATCTCGCGCCGAAATCGAGAGTGAGAAAGCCTTTTTCCAGCTTTACGTCGCGCGGCGTGCCGTGCGGCATGCTCGAGCGTTTTCCCGAAACGGCGATGGTTTCAAAGCTCACGCCGTCGGAGCCGTGGCTTCGCATATAGAACTCGAGGTGCAGGGCAACCTCTTTTTCAGTCATGTCGGGATTTATAATTCCCAAAAGGTCGTCGAAGGCGGCCTCGGCAATTCTCTGTGCCGAGATGATACATTCTTTTTCCCTTTCGTCCTTGCGCTCGCGTATTTCATTGATTTTTTCGCCCATTCCTATGAAATCTGCATTATGCAGTTTTTTATATCTTCGCAAATCCGAGCAGGTGACATAGTTATCTTCAAAAGCGATTTTTTCCGCTCCTTCAAGAGCGTTTTTCAAGTCGCCTGCGGAGGAAAAGAGAGATACCTCCACGACGCCCGCCGCCTGACTTTTTGCCGCCTCTATATAGCGTGAGTCGGCGAGCAGCAGCGCACCTTCCTTTTTCACTATCAAAAAGCCGTCTGTAAAGTCAAAGCCCGTGAAATAAAACTGATTTAACGGGTCGCAAATAATAGCCGCGTCGCAACGTTCGCCGATAACGCCGCGCAGTTTTTCAATTCTTTTCTGCATATGTGCACCTCTTCATAAAGAGCGCGTCACGCGCCTGCGTGCCTGCCGACTCGCATATAATGCGAGGACAGAGCCCCTCTTTTACTATAGCCTCGCCGAGAGGCTCAAAATTCGGGCCGTATGTCGTGTCGTCGAATGTGAGGTGCTGTTTTTCTCCGCCGGGTACAGTGTATTCTATTTTTGAAAAATGACAATGGAGGTTTTTCGCCTTTTCGTCGCCCAGCGCTTCGCCTATTTTACAGAACACGCGTCTGTAATCGTCCGCGGCCGTGAATACTCCGCCGAAATCGCGCGCGTTCAGGTGCCCGAAGTCGACGACGGGGCATAGTCTGTCGCTTACCTTGCAAATCTCTATTACCTCGTCGAGGGTGCCGAGCTGATTTACCTTGCCCATTGTTTCTATTCCGAGCCGTATTCCGTCGTCGGGAATTTCGTCTACAACACGTGACATGGTATCTTTCGCGAGGGAAAGAGCCTCCTCGCGGCTAATTTTAGCCGCAGAGCCGGAATGAATAACTATTGTGTCGGCGTTGATTGCGCGCGCCGCCTCGAGACTTTGTTTTATATACTCGATACTTTTCAGTCTTTTTTCCGGGTCAACGCCGGAAAGGGAAATAAAGTACGGGGTGTGAAATGAAGTTAAGATGCCGTTTTCTCTCGCCTCTTTTCCCATTGCGGCAAAGGTCTCGAGCGAACCGTGGATTCCCTTTCCCGCCGAATACTCGTAAGCGTCGAGTCCGTATTCCTTTAACCATGAAAAAATCTGAACGGTTTTTTTGCCGCCCGAAGCGTAAAAGTCCTCGGGATTTCCCGAAGGTCCGAATGTTGCTTTCATTTAGTCAAATCCGCCTTTCTTTTTTTGATATGCCCGAAGAACGGGTACTTCAAGTCTTCTCTTGAAACGAAAAAATACAGTCAGCTTGTCCTTTATGGGCTTGACGAGAAATACCGTAAGACCTGCCCGCTTTCCCGCAAAAACATCGGTAAACACCTGATCGCCGATTAAGGCGGTGTTTTTTCGGTCGCTCCCCATATCTGCCATCGCCTTTTTTATGTCGCGGATAAAGGGCTTTCCGCTCTTTGCATACGCAGGGTAATTAAGACTTCTGTTAAATTTTTTTACTCTTTCCCATTCATTGTTTGAAACAAACGATACTTTTATTCCCGCCGCCGCCATGCCGTCAAACCACGCCTGCGCCGCGGGAGTGGGGATAGGGTCGTCATAGGTTACTATGGTGTTGTCTATATCCATGACAAGCGCTTTTATACCCAGACTCAAAAGAAACTCGGGCGTAATATCGGATATTGTATCATAATAATAATCGGGCAAAAACTTTCTATACATAAATATTCCTTTTTGATTTTTTTACATTTTACCACCAAATATCTGAAAGTGCAAGCATATCATACCCAAAATGCGAATAAGAATGAGATACAGATAACGCACGGAGGTTTATTATGTTTATTTGTTCAGTTCGCGCGGCGAGCGTGAAATTCGTCGGCGCGGTAGTATTATCGGTGGCGGCACTTGTCGCCCTCGTCGCTTTCGTCCCCGAAAGCGGAGCGAAGAGCACCCAGACTGCGGCAGGAGCCGCAGGCAGCGAATTTGTCTATTCGGGCATAAAAAGCAACGAGGACAGGGTGAAATTTCTTTCCCAGTTCGGCTACGAGGTTGAGAGCGAACCTGAAGAGGAGGAAGAAATAAAGATACCCGATAATTTTGACAAGGTTTATATAGGTTATAACGAGATACAGAAAAATCAAGGCCTCGACCTCTCGGAATATAAAAACAAAAAGGTGACTCGCTATACATATAAGGTTACAAACTACGAGGGCTACGACGGCGAGGTGCTTGCCAATATCATCATATGGCGCGACCATGTTATAGCGGGGGATATATGCTCAAAAGACACGGGAGCAAACGGCTTTGTACACGGCTTTCAGAAATAACGGCGTCGGGGTGCTGCAAAAAAACAGTGCAGATAGTTTAAGGGAAAATATATTTGATTTGCGGCGTCGTATTTTCCGACGCCGCAAACCGATTTTCGTTCTGCGCGTTTTTTCAGCACCTTTTTGTTTTAATCAAAATAAGTATTGACGGAAAAGTTTTGTTATGCTATGCTGATGTCATGGAAAACAATGAGATTATTACTTACACGGCGACCTGTCTTTTCGGACTTGAAAAATTCTTGGGGGAGGAAATTGATTCTCTCGGGTATAAGCGAATTGAAACTATCGACGGCAGAGTTACGTTTGAAGGGGATATAGGCGCTGTTGCAAGATGCAATTTGCACTTAAGATACGCCGAGAGACTGTTTATAAATCTCGGCTCTTTTTCGGCTTCTACCTTTGACGAGCTTTTTGAGGGCACGCGCGCCCTGCCGTTTGAGAGGTGGATAGGAAAGGACGACGCGTTTCCCGTCGGCGGACATTCCGTAAAAAGTTTACTTACGAGTATTCCCGACTGCCAGAAAATTGTCAAAAAGGCGGCAGTCGAGCGTATGAAAGAAACATATCGCACCGACTGGTTTAACGAAACGGGAGTAAAATATCAGATCGAGTTCTTCATTTTGCGTGACAGGGCGACGGTCATGATAGACACATCGGGCGTCGCGCTTCATAAGCGGGGCTACCGCCCTGCCGCGCTTGCGGCGCCTCTTAGGGAAACTCTTGCCGCGGCCATGGTGAAGCTCTCCCGTCCGAGAGAAGACGTGCTGCTTTGGGATCCCATGTGCGGTTCGGGTACGATACCGTGCGAGGCGGCGCTTATGATGACAAACACCGCGCCCGGACTTTCACGCTCGTTTGCGGCACAGGAGTTTGAATCTGTTCCTAAAGAAATCTGGAAAAACGCGAGGGAGGAGGCGCTCTCTCTTATAAAGAAAAGCGATTTTCGCGCCAACTGTTCGGATATCGACCCTCACGCCGTAGAGACGGCGCAGGCGAATATTTCCCGCGCGGGGATGGACAAGTATGTAAAGTGTTTTTGCGCCGACGCGCTGAAAATAGAAACCGGAGGCGTGCGCGGTACGGTGGTGTGTAATCCGCCTTACGGAATACGGCTTTTTGACAGAGAGCAAACGGAAAGACTTTACCGTGAAATGGGAAAACATTTTGCCACGCTCGACAGGTGGCAGATATATATTCTCACGGCATGCGAGGATTTTGAGAGACTGTACGGAGCCCGCGCCGACAAAAAGAGGCGTCTTTACAACGGCATGATAAAATGCGGATTTTACCAATTTTTCAAAAATAAAAAATAGCTGTTGCCTCGGTGTTTTTAATTTGTTATAATGAAATTACAGAAAACAGGAATATCCAAACAATGAGGAATACCATGAAAAAAATTATCTGTATCCTATTATCCCTTGTGACGGTACTTTTGTCCGTCACTGTGAATGTCGGAGCGTCCGACGGGCTTATCGACCAGATTGAAAACGGAGCTGTGATAAGCTATCTTGACTCGACAGCGTCTCTGTCGATGCCCTCCTGCGGAAGCGGAGCGGGAATAGAAGTATATCCTAAACCGGGTGAAAGCTGGGCGTTTTTCCCGACTTCATATTCCTTTGTTATGATAAATCTGCGCGGATATTCGGGACAGTCGCGCGAGGACGGAAAGGACGTGCCGCTTGACGAGAGCTTTTTCACGGGACTTGAGCAAAGCCTGAAAAACGCGCGCAATTCGGGGGCGGTATTGGGAATACGCTTCCGTTTTGACGCGCTCGGCGAGACAAACAAAGAACCCGACTGGGACAACATGGTTCAGATGTTTGTCGATATACGCGATTCGGGACTTTTCAAAAAGTACGGCGAGGTTATTCATTACTGCGAGCTGGGCACATTCGGCGCATTCGGCGAGCAATGGGGCACGAGGTACGGCGATTACGGTTACAGCACCGAGCTTATCGACCTGTATTTGCAGATTTTTCCCGAACATGTGCCGATACTTCTTCGCACGGGCGGAAGAATCACCAGATGGGCAAACGACAAACTGGGAGAAAACTATTGCGGTCAGTCAACCATAAATATGCTTACCCGGGTAAAGGAAAAATACCCCGATAAGAGAAACGGAAAGATAAACTATTATTCTCAAGACGGTAAGGACTTTTCAACGGGTAATTATCTGTGGGAGGACATCTCGCGTCTTGGCTATTACAACGACGGCTATATGGGAACAAACTGGGACTACGGTACTTATTCCAACCGTGAAAACGAGACCGCTTTTCTCGCCGCCCAGGAAGACAACGCCTACGGAGGAGAGTTTTCGGGCGACAGGTTTTTACAGATATATTACGGCAACGACTACACGACTTGCTGGTGGCCGAAAAACGGTATTCCCGAGATGTATTATACCCACCTTTCCTACCTGCACGGCGGATATATCTGGGGAGAAAAGAGCGAATCTCACTCATATGCGGGAAACGCCGATACTATCACAGAGTCGGAGCTTGACGGCTACTACAAATCGGCAAAGACTTTTGCAGACCGCGTTGAATATGTTTATGAGCAGATAGGCGCGGAAAAGCTCATGGGCACGGTTACGGTTACCGAGGTAAAGGGCACGTCCTCGTCGGGCGATACGGTTGTTACCGGATATCAGGTTAACTATATTGCGCCCGGTTTTGAAAGCTCTGTATTTACCGAGGAAATCGCGCAGGCGGTTGAGAAAAAGCTCGGAAAATCGCTTGACCTTTCTGAATATTACGGTATTAACAACAAAAAATTCGTATTAGATCATCTGGGATACCGTTTTGTCGTTCGTTCTTCAAAGATGTCACAGACAGTGAACGCCGGCGGAAAGCTCAAAATAGAGCTTGAAATAGACAACACGGGGTTTTCAAAGCTTATCGGAGAGGAAAGCGCGCAAATAGTAATATCAAACGGGGAAAACAAATATATCAGCACTATTGAAAACGTATCTCCGACCGAGTGGAAATCCTTTGAAAAGCATACTGTTTCGGCAGAAATCGATATGCCCGAATATATTTCGGCTGGGGATTGGAAGGTATATCTTCGCATATCAAACGAAAATATGCCCGAGTGGTCGCGTGCGGCGGTTCCGTTTGCAAACGAGGGTATGTACGACGCAGATCTCGGCGCAAACCTCATCGGAAAAATCAAAGTGGAAAGCGATTTCACATACTCGAAGTCAGAAGTAAAAGAAGATACCAGACCTGCAGGGTATTATCCGGAAAACCCCGAACCGAAAGAGGTAAAGGAGAATGATACCTTTTATTTCTTTGATTCCCCGTATGTATTCACTCAAAGCGGTTTATACGGCTTCAGCCTGGTCTTCAAAATCGACGGAATCGCCGAGGGAAGCAGTATAAAATTAAATAAATGGTTCTGCTCGGCAGGAGGTTATTATTCAGGGCATCAGCTCCATTCCTTCAACTATGATTTTCAGTATAGACAAAGCGACGGAAAAACCGGACACGGATATACATTTACCGAAAACGGATACTATATCATGTACTGCCCGTTCTATTCGGTCGGCGCGTATTCAAGCCCCTCTGTCGCAGGAAAGACATCCGTGGGTGCGCTCAGCTTTAACAACAGTTCGGCTTGTTATAAGGACAGCTCTCTGGAGCTCAACGGAAACAATGTTACCATAACGTCGATAGCGCTTATCGAGGGCGCGCCCGACGGATATTCGGTATCTTTTGAGACCGAGAATAATAAATATGAATACAGCGGAAAATACGGATTTTCCAATACAAACGGCGCGTATGCAGAAAGGTGTCAGTTCAAACGCGCAGAGTCGCTGCTCTCGATGTACGACGGAGAGGATATAACCGGAAACGAGCATTTTGAGGACGGGATAAGAACCGAGTGCGTCGGTTGGACGACCAAGCCGGGCGACAGAAGATGCGCCATAGGGGAGGACTATGTTCCTCTCGGAAACGAAAAGTTCTATCCCGACAGAATAATTTTGACAGACAGCTTTGTCGCAGATGAGAGAACGGTCGAGATAAACGGAGGAATCGACAGTCAGGGGGTAATCTATTCCTTTGACGGCGAGAGAAAGGCGACGGTAGGCGAGTCGGGTTGGAGAAGCAATATCAGCGAGGGCGCAAATCTTTGCGGATTTATCATAATCCCGTCGGCGGTTATATCCGACGGCAAAAAATACACGGTTACTTCAATAGACGACCTTTGCACAGACGGCATTACGGGCATTATCATCCCTTCGAGCGTTACAAATATATCTGCGCGTGTATTTGAAGAAAATGAAGAGATTATTATCTACGGTTACAAAAACAGCGCGGCAGAAAAATTCGCCGTGGATAACGGATACGAATTCCTTCTTATGACAGAAGATTTTGACGGTGTTTTTGTTGATATCGAAAGGGGAGACTGGTACTACTCTGCCGTAAGATTTGCATATAAAAACAATATAATGAGCGGTATGGAAGAGAATGTTTTCGCGCCTCTTGAAAAGACGACGCGCGCCATGTTTGCAAAGATTCTTTATAATATTGAAGGAAAACCCGACATGACGTATTATGCGAACGTGTTTGACGACGTCGAAAAGAATTCCTGGTACCGCGACGCAGTTGTTTGGGCGGAGGAATACGACATAGTCAAGGGAATGACAAAATACACCTTCGCGCCCAATGATATATTGACGAGGGAGCAGCTTGCCGCAATGCTATACAGGTATGCAAGATATAAAGGCGAGGATATTTCCTATACCAAAGATATAAAGGATTACTTCTCGGACGCGTCAAAAGTGTCCGACTGGGCGTACGGCCCCTTCTGCTACGCCTATGAAAGAGGCTATATAACGGGAGTCAGCGAAACGGTTCTCTCACCGGACACATCTGTTACGCGCGCCCAGGTGGCTTCGGCTATGAAGAGATTTTGTTCATGATTTTTGTGATTGCAGCTTCGCTTTTGACATTATGCACAATAAAATTACTAATACTTTGTACATAAAGCATAATGTTAAAATCACAAAAAAATGATATAATTAATACAATAAGATAATGGAGGTACATTATGAAAATCAAAAGATTATTGTCATTAGTGTTGGCGCTCACCATGATTGCGTCGGTTTCGACGTTTTGCGTGACATCTAATGCTGATGACCTTCTTTTCAATTCTAATCCCAAAGCAGTCACTTTTACTGCGAGCGAAGAATCGGCAACTATCTTAAGTGATACTTTTACTCCTGATGAGGGTGCCGAAGGAATGACTCTCTGGATTCGCATAAGCGATGCAAAAGAGCCCTTCTATCTCTGTAAAATGTCGATGACCGTTCAGACAAGAGATTTTGATTCTCTTTCGACGTACAACCACGGACAGGACGGCATAAGACAGGCGATGTGGAAAATTGACGGTAACGGAGACTATCTCTTGTACATACCTTTCAAGTACTACTCGCTCAGCCATCAGTTTGTCGGCGAAAAGGGCGACTATGTAAAGGGAATTTCGAATATTTCCGTTGCTGCCCTTGAGCTTACTTCTGCCAACAAAAATACGAGTATTTCTCTTATGGGTATCTTCAACAATCAGGTGAAAGTCTTTGACTCTTCCTTTGATGTTGAGGGCACAAAGAGCAATCACAGCGGAGAGTATATCTATAAAAACTGCGAGGTGGTACCCGACAATACCATGACGGGCATACTTGCAGGAACGATTACAAGCTCGGATGAAATGTATGATCCCGAAACGGGAAAAACAATCCACACGGGTTATCCTATCGACTATTCCGATGCAGTCAGAGAAACCTGGCAATATGCCTATGTAGATTCGGCGCTTCCCGATGATCCCCAAAAGCCCGCAAATGTATTTACAGGCTGGACTGACAGCGAAGGCAACGCGATGATTCCTTACGGAACTAATGAGCTTTTCGCGTCCTTCGAATATGGTTCGTCGATTGCTCACACAGTTACATTCCATAACGGCGACGGAAGTGTTTTGAGCACGGTTAAAGTTATTGACGGCAAAACCGCGGTTTACCGCGGAGCGACGCCCGAAAAAGCGGGTACGGATACTACCTATTTCGTATTTAAGGGCTGGAGCACCAGTGTTATGTCTGTTACCGAAGACATGGATGTTTATCCCGAGTTTGAAGAAAAGGATATAACATATAACGTAACATATAAGATGGGTAACACTCCTATTTGCGTTAATACCGTCAAAAAGCATGAGGCTTCGGTATACGATACGGAAAAGTATGAAATACCGACCCAAAACGGTGACGTGGAGGTATATTATGAGTTTGATTATTGGGCAGACGCAGACGGAGCGCGCGTAGATCTTTCGGACGTTGTTTCCGATATGACTGTGTATGCACACTTTGCAATGATTCCCGAAACTCAGACTTATACTGTCACCTTTGCAAACTATGACGGCACCACTCTTTGCACAAAGACCACGGGTGTTCACAGCTATGTTGAGTACGATCTCGACAATCCTGTTCGCAAACCTACCGAAACAGTCATCTATACGTTCAGCGGCTGGGATGTCGAGGACTACAAGACGCTCCGCGAAGACGCCACCGTCACGGCGCTTTACGATGAATCTCCCGTAGGCGTAGCAGGAAGCAAGCCCGGAAAGGTAATAAACAAAACAAGCGACTTCTCGACTACGGATGAGGTAACTCTTGTAGAGGGTTATACTTTTAAGACGGATACAAAGTTCCTCACCCTTACTCTTAAGGTTGAAGGAGTGGAAGAGCCTTTCGTTCTCGGCGGATTCAGAATGAAAACCATAGCGAGAGATGAAGAAGGCGTTGCTTCAGACTCGACCATCGACTCAAACTCTTCCGGAAATTATACGAATTTAGCTGATAAATCTGACAATTCATCTGCATTTACCTTTACCGAAGACGGATATTATGCGATTACCATTAATAAGGAAATCGTAAACTGGGAGAAAAACTATTATAACAGAATAGTAAGCCTCTCCTTCTCAAACGGCACGTCGATAGGTAAGCAGACTTCTAACCTTAACGACAATCTCAATGTTACATTCCTCGCAATGTACGAGGGCAAGCCTGATTTCACCGTAAGATATTACGGCGAAGACGGTGATTTCCTCGGTTTGGGTATTGTTGAGAACACATGTGCAAACTTCGGCGTGACAAAGCTTTTGTCTGCGGACGGAGCATATGTTGACGAGGTACCCGTAAAGGCAGAAGACGCCGACTACAGATACAATTTCGCAGGTTGGGCGGACAGCGAAGGAAACAAGGTCGAGTATTTATGTGACAATGCCGACGTATACGCTTACTTCCTTCCCGAAATCAAAGATCCGATAACTGTTACATTCAAGAACGGCGATGAAAACGCTGCGGTTTACACCATTCCGAGAGGAAAAGGCGTTGAATACTCCGAGAAGACTCCTATAAAACCGTCTACCGATGATTATACTTATATTTTCCGCGGCTGGACGACCGATCCTTCTAAGGTGTTGGGCACAGAGGTGGAGACGCTTCCCGAAACCTACACGGACGATGCAGTATATTACGCCGTATTCGAGCAGACAGACAGAATGTTTATCGTAAATTATACTGGCGAGGACGGAAGCGATCTCGCAACTGTTTACGTAAACAAGAAAAATCACGAGGTTGTCGGCGAAGCTCCGGCAGATCCTTTCAAGGAAGCGTCTGCTAAATATACCTATGAATTTGAAGGTTGGGTAACTGCCGACGGCGAGGCGCTTGACTTCGCTAAGGTTAATGACGATATAGTTGTTACACCCAAGTTCAAAGCTACTATTAATAAATATACAGTTACCTTCATGAACGAGGACGGAACTGCCGAGCTCGGCAAGGTGACCGTGGATTACGGTACAAAGGCTGAATTTGAAGAGCCCGTTAAGGAAAACGACAAGTATCATAAATTCGTATTCAAGGGCTGGAGCCAGTCTGTAACGACCGTTGTTCGCGATATGACGGTAAACGCAATATTTGAGCCTGTCTTCGTCAGCCCGTTCAAGGATGCGGTTGAAGGCGACTGGTACTACAGCGCAGTTCAGTATGTCTGTGAAAACGGCCTCATGAGCGGTACGAGCGCAACTACATTTGAGCCTCAGACTACGACTACAAGAGCGATGGTAGTAAATGTTCTTTACTTCGCAGAGAATACCCCGAGCGTAGAGGGAATGAAACATCCTTTCAAGGACGTTCCTGCTAATGAGTGGTATACAAAAGCCATCACATGGGCATATAACTGCGGAGTAGTCGCAGGTAAGACTCCCGACACATTTGAACCTAATGTCAAGATTACAAGACAGGAGTTCTGCAGCATCCTTTACAGATACGCTGATAAGGTTATGTACGACGGCGTCGGATGCGATATGAAGATACCCTCATCTGACATTTCGAGCAGCACAAGCGTTTTCGCCGACAAAAACGATATCGGCGGATGGGCACAGTCTTCTATCAAGTGGTGTTTGTATGTCGGTTGTATTTCCGGCGAGACGAGAACCGTTAACGGTGTCGTCCGCAGATACCTCAAGCCCACTGACGGTATGACACGCGCTGAAATGGCGTCTATGCTCAAGAGATTTATAGGAAACGAAAAGCTCGTTAAGAAGAGCTGAAATAATAATTTAACTCGGCTTTTGTAAAAAAGTTCGGCAAAAAGCGAAAAAGCGGCACGGTAAAACGTGTCGCTTTTTGTGGCATTTCAACAAATTATATAATTGGTATTTGTTGTAAACGCCGAAAATGAATATGGAATATTTTATTCACTTGATTTTATTGTGCAAATGATTTAAAATAGATATAACAACAAATTAGGGAGGTAAAACCTATAATGAAAAGATTTATCGCGCTTGTATTGGCGACGCTTATGGTTGTTGCACTTGTGCCGGGCGGCATATTTGCGTTTGATACCGAGCCGAGCGATACAATAGTACATCAATCCGGTGTATTTTTTGACAACGCGGAGACAGTACCGCTTGACGGAACACCGCTTCAGGCAATAGGCAGCGGAGGGCTTGTCGAAAGCTATACACCCGATCCTGAGAATCAGCCGACTAACATGACTCTTCTTTTTGAAGTATCGGGAATAAGAAATCCTGTTACGTTCGGAAGATTCCATATTAACAGCCAGGGAACAGCGGGAGGTTGGATAGACTCTAATAATTCCGGCAACTACACGATGGATACGTCCTTTACCATTTCATCGGACGGACAGTACGCATTGCAGACCGGCTTTTACTTTGTAAGCTGGGATGGTGACGGACACTTTGCTTCCGTAAATGATTTCACGCTGTTCGGAGGAACACGCGGCGTTGATTTTTCGTCTAACAACCCTGCCGCAACTGTAAAGCTCGTAGGTGTTGTTGATAACGCGCTCGAGTACGACGTTGTTTTCTGTGCAGAAGACGGCAGTGAAATCACATCTAAAACCGGCGGCTTCACAATTTGCAATAAGTGGGGCGCAAGACTTGAGCAGGTTCCTTCGCTTGTTGAGCTTTACGACGGTGAAATTCCCACTAAGGAAGAGACCGAACAGTTCAGATATGAATATGAAGGCTGGCAGACTGCCGACGGAACACCCGTTGACTTTGCAAACTTCAGCGGAAAAGTATATCCGAGATTCAAGGAAATTGACAAGACAAAGGCAACTGTCACGTTCAAAGACGGCGACGGCTTTGTGATAGGTGAAAAGATAGTTACAATAGGCGAGGCCGTAACATATGACGGCGATATTCCCACCAAGAGTGAGGATGATAATAATACTTACGAGTGGACGGGCGAATGGGATACTGACCTTTCCTCGATCCAGGGGGACGTTGTCGTAACCGCTCTGTTCAATACCGTGCCGAAACCCAAGTATACTATGTCTGCTCCCGATTCGGTAACTAACGAGAGCGAGCTGTCCGTAACGGTTTATCCTATAAACTTCGACGGAATGACGAACGCAACAATGACGCTCAAATATGACAACAGACTGTTCAAGGTGAGAGGATGCGCTTCTGTTGCAACTATAGTATCAGATGAAGACGGTTTGCTCACATTAGAGGTTTCTGAAGGTGCAACAGACGGATTTTCCGTTGATTTTGACGTTCTTTACGAGGCGTTCAAGCTGAGTAAGACAACTTTGACGTCGGGCGGCTCATATGGAGTTGACGGCGAAAAGGCGGTTTATGAATACTCGATTGATTTAAGCGTGGACGGACTTATCCCCGGATTCTTCGCAGAGAGCGACGAGAGCGGAAGCATGGTTCCTCAGTCCATCCCCTCTTCGGGAAGCGTTACTTTCTATAAAAATGACGCGCCCGGATTTACAACGACATATTGCTATACTTTGATATTCAAGGTTGAAAATCTTGACGCTCCTCTTACCATAGGAAATCTTCAGGTGACTTCAACAAAGCCTGACGGAAGCGATCAGCCGTATATGTGGTCGTCAAACTGGACTAACCCCACATACAACTATCCTTCGATAGTTACTTTTGAAGAAAGCGGCATATACAGCTATACGATAAACTCTGTTCTCGGCGGTCTCACAGGCCCCACAACGAGACTTCATTCGGTCACCGGTAACACTTTCGTAAGCGGTGATTGGGAGCTTGGAACTAACGCTGATAACAGACCTATTGCAGTTCCTACCGAAGAGAGCGCTCTTCTCCAGGACCAGCTTAACCAGAATGCAACCGTTCAGATTATAGCTGTACTTGAGGGTAACTTCACACCCGAGACTAAATACTATAATGTTGACGGCCAAGAGCTCGGAACTTCCGTTCATGTCTATAATGAAAGAGGAGACAGCACCGACTGGAGCAAGGCAACGGTTGAAAATCTTGTGACATACAGTGAAGATTATCTTGCAAGTTATGAGACTCCTACCTATTCAGATCCCGAAAAGCCTTATCTCCGTTACGATTTTACGGGTTGGGCTGATAAGGACGGCGCGCCGGCAACACATGTTTACAGAAGCGCAAAGGTTTACGCTACATACGATGTAGTCGATACAAGACCTGACTGCACGATCACGTTTATGAACGACGGTAGCGTTTATGACAGACAGGTTATAAAAGAGGGCGAAATGCCTGTTGTTCCCACTGTTAACCCCACTAAACCCTCGACCGATGAATATTCTTACATCTTCCAGGGTTGGGACGCTGACGGCGACGGCAACGTCGATGAAATCACGGCGGCAACAGTAGAGGGTGCGACCTATACGGCCGTTTATGAGCAGGTTGACAGAAGATGGGAAATCAAGTACTATGCAGAAGACAAAGAGACATATCTCGGAAGTCTTTATGTTCTCGGCGAAATCGAGGACGGAACCGAACCGACAGCTCCCGTAAAGCCTGCTGACGTACAGTATACCTACTGTCTCTTATACACATCTCCGAGCCCACGAGACGCTACGCTATC
>CAMGCN010000002.1 GCA_946040935.1 uncultured Clostridia bacterium
TAGCGTAGCGTCTCGTGGGCTCGGAGATGTGTATAAGAGACAGGTATAGCTGCCGTCATCCGAATACTCTCCCCCTCCGGCGCCGAGAACAGGTGTTTGCGCGGGAAGCTCCGTGCCTGAGTCTTTTGCACTGTCTGAACCTTCTTCTGTATTTTCCGACAAGTCGGTTGCAAGCGTACCCTTTTCCGTTGAGTCCGACTGTAACGTTGAGTCCGACTGTACGCCGTCATCCGCTTTTTTTCCGCATGAAGCTGAAAATACCACTAAAGCCGCCGCCATAAAAAAAAGCAATATCTTTTTCATTCTTTTTTCCTCTTCAGAGTTACATGAGTTTTTTACGAGCCCGGTTTTTTCAAAAACCCTCATTTACTGCGAATCGGTTTCTGATGTCGGCTCCTGCACTGAATCTTCCATGTCATTATATACTTCGGTGTCGTCACCCGTCGTTTCGATAACCGCCGAAACAGTCACTTTCATTTTTGATTCATCTCTCACGGTATATTCCTGCGTATAACCGACAAGATTTTCGTCCTTTACCGTATATGAAAAGCTGATATTATCAAGGTCGCTTCCTATATAATCGCAGATTGCTTTAACGCTCTCTTCGCACGGACTTTTAACAGTGTAGCAAAGCGCGCCGTCCGCCTCGCTCACATCGGCTTTTTTTATATCCTCTTCAGTCGGTATAATAATGTCTGTGCGCCAAAAAATCCTGTCGGAGGAAACAATATAGTCGTCATATTCCTTTCCCGCCGTAAAAGAGTTGTTTATCGTCAGGACAGTGAGCGGCGGATAATAAGAAGCATACGGCTCTCCTATTTTCTCTCCGTCAAGAAAAATCAATCCGCTCTGCTCATAATATCTCTCTCCCGAAAGGGTATCGCAGGCATATTTGGTATACTGTTTTTCAAAGTTGTATTCCTCTCCGTCCTGAACAAAGCTATTACCGACAGTATACTTTATGCTGAAATTTTCTTCGCTTGCAAAAGCGCTCGCCGCGCTTATAACCGGCGCCGCGTCGTTTTCTTTGCGGCAGGAAGGAAGAACAAGCATCCCTAACGCGAGAAGGGAGGTAAGAATAATTAAATATCTTTTCAATTTATTACCTCAAAAAGAGATTTTTCCGGAAGCGTAAAGCTTTCCACGTCATCGTTTATTGCGTTAATCGTCCATGACTTGTCGTACTGAACATGGACAGAGTCGTAATCATCTGTCGAATAATCTATGTCAAACGTCGCGATAATCCCGACGAGCTCTCCGTTCTCTATTCCGAAGGTCACGGCAACATCGGTAAATTTCACACTGCCCTTGTGAGCGCCCGCGTTCAGCTCATAAAAATCCGCGTCGCCCACAATAGCCTTTATCGAATTTTCATCCTTCAGAAAAAGGCTGACCGTCTTTGCGCCCGTATTTGAGATTTTCTCGCTTGCCGAAGCAAACTCCTCTTCTGTCGGCATGACAAACTCAAAGCCGTCAAAGCTGAAGATAAAATCCTCCTCTGTAATTTCACACGCTTCATACTGGTTTAGATCCAGCTCTTCTGTCGTGTCGGAATCATAGTAAATCTGATACTGAACTCCGTCCGCAAAGTAGTAATCGTAACTCATTGGATAAGGAAAAACCGACGACTGAAAACTGTACTTTCCGTAATACATGTTTTTCTCTTTGTCGTTGATTTTTCTGATTTTGAAGGATGAAGCGCTTCCGCCGGGGTTTTCCGTATCGCCGTCTGTGATTATAGTGACATACACATCATAGGAAATATCGTATGACGAAACATCCCACCACTTTTTTATGATGTTTATGTCCTCCGCAGATAGCTCAGTATCTTCGTATTTTATCTCTTCGCTCTCGTTTTCGTCATTTTTCCCTCCGCAGGAAAAAAGAGAGAGAGAAAGAGCAAGACACAAAAAGAGTGCAAGAATTTGCCTATTCATTTTATATTATAAAATGTTTTCCTCCATATATAATATACAATCTCATAGTATCATACATCCTTGAAAATGTCAAGGTTAAAAGCGCCGCGGCCAAAGCTGTCCATCCTGTTTTTGTAAGCGGAAAGAACCTTTTCATCGTATGGCGTTTTCACGGGTTTTCTTGCAAAAGCTATCATTGCACATGAAACAGAAACGCCGAAGAAACGGGCCGCGTCGCGCGCGTTTTTCAAAGAGCCTCTCTCTTTCATGGCGTCAAGCACGCACGGAGGCATCAGCAGAGCGGAT
This sequence comes from uncultured Clostridia bacterium, assembly GCA_946040935.1. Taxonomy (GTDB): domain Bacteria; phylum Bacillota; class Clostridia; order Oscillospirales; family CAG-272; genus CAKSEI01. Next base: position 2,223 of record CAMGCN010000002.1, read on the forward strand.
GCAAAAAGATTTGCCTCCGCTTCTTCGGCCGCGCCGTCTTTCGTATGACAGAGCAGAATATGTCCCAGCTCGTGTGCCAGCGTATAATTCAGCCTCTTCACATTCCATGAAGGGCTGTATAAGATAATGTTTATTCCGCCGTATTTTACAGTACACCCCTCGTCGCGCGGAATCTTTGTGCCGCTCTTGCTCTCATATCCCGAAAACGTCTCGAAAATCACCTTTTCGGGCAATTTCAGTTCTTTCAGCCAGATTCCGTTTCCGTGGCATTCGTTTTCAGAAAGAAGATTGAGTGCCGCAAACACGGGTCTGTTAGCCTTTACTGCCATCTTCCGAGCTTGCTCCGATCGCCTTCAAATACATATCAATTGTCGAGCCTATATACTCTGTTATCTCTTTTCTTTTTTCCTCGGGTATCCCCTCTGTTTTTCTGAACATTACCAAAAGCTCTCGTTCCGCGTCGTTTTCTGCTTCAAGGATATGACCGTCCCTGCCGTACAGATTATCGACGCTGACTCCGAAAAACTCCGCGGCCTTCAGTACTATCTCGGAAGAAGGCAGAGTGCCTGTCTCATATTTTCCTATACTCGAACGGTCAACGCCCAAAGCCTCTGCCAGCTCCTTTTGGGTAAGCGACTTCTGCTTTCGCAACTGTTTTATTCTCTCACCTATCATTTTCCATCTCCGTTTTAATAATTTTATTTTTTATATTTCTGTCTGCGCTGTATAACCCAAACTATATTATAGTGAATAAAATTCACTTTGTAAAGCGTTTTCGACAAAAAAAGTCATAAAAACTCGAAATTAGTTCACTTTCGCTCTTGACATATATTTTCCGCGGTGTTACAATGTGAACAGATTTCACCGAAAGCCCCGATTCGAGTGAATGTAAATCGAATAAAAGAAAGGACAAAAAAATGAATAAAGAAGAGACAAGAATGCAAAGAAAATTTTGCGGAGCAATACTCGCGGGCAAGGACAAACAGCCTTATAAAAAATACGTAAGCATTGCCGAAAGCGAAATATGTAAAAACATAACCGATATCCGCATGAAGGAAACGATAATCAAAGCAATAGAAAAAAACTTGATGAACTATAAGGCTTATCCTTTTGAAATGCTTCGCAGAAAATACAATCTTCCTATGTCGGCAACCGATTTTTCCAAAGAAAAGAAAATATTTTGCGACACTCTGTGCAAAGTGAGCGGCATAGGCAGTGATAATAAAGAAGATGCCCGCGGCGTATGGACAAAAGAAGACGTTCTTAACATGCTGTATTCCATTGCCGACGAGGCAAACGATTATATTGTAAAAGAGGACGGTGCGTTCAACCACCAGGTAGCAGGCGTCGCACTCAAAGCGATAGATCAGGCGGTAAAGCTATGCGGTATGTGTACAAAAGAGGAAGCGCCGCAGAGCGCATACATAGAACTCGACGAGAGCGCAGACGAGCTGGGCGCATAGGATCTTGTTTCTCTTTCAGATACCGCATACACGACCGCCGAACGCACACCTTAACAGTACTCTAAAATAATCCTCTCAAAATGAGAGGATTATTTTTCTAAATTTACCGACAGACGCGGTAGGATATATTTTTTTGCCACATCATATGAACAGCTGTATACAGTTCCGTCATTAAACGAAATATTATACTTTTTCCCCGTATCCTGCGCCGAAACAACATCGGAAAAGCTTTTGCTTTCGCTTGAAAAAAGACTTTTATTATCACATATACCGCTTGGATAAACCGCTATTCCCCATTTCACAGAGATAATGACGGCTATGAGAGAAAGCGCGACCGTAAAATTCAGAAACATCATACCGGCGCGGTAGTCTTCCTCGGTTTTCATATATGCCGCCGTCTGCCGATAGCGTTTCTTTTTACTTTCTGACATAAACACGCCGTAAACCATGTCCGATAAATACAGATCGGTAATAAAAGCGCATACCGCCGGTGCGGCGATCATCGCCCCGCTCAAAAAAGACGTACAAAAAAGAGCGGAGGAATACATGACGTAATACGCGGCAAAAGAAAACGCCGAATATCCGATGACAAGCGGCAAAAAGAGAATCGCAAAAGCCTTAAAATATGCCGGTCTGCGCATACTCGAAAAAGCATTTTTCCAAAGAATAAAAGTATTGCATTCTTCGCTCACCGCCACGTTATCGGCGCCCGAGCCGAGCGCCTTTATATACCTTAAAAGTCTTATTTCATAGTCGCTCTTGCTCTCGTATTTTGAAAAAGCTTTAGCCGACGCCGAATAATTTCCCAAAATGTAGTCACGGTACCAGCGCGCGCAAAAACGCGCGATATACCAATCACGGTAACAGCCCTTTTGCCAAATGAAAAGAGGATCGAAAATATCCTGCCCGTCGGTAAAAATATCCGCTCTGAAGTATCTTCTCATCTCTTTCTTTTTACGGGAGGCGGCACGGCAGGTCAGTTTTTTATCCTCGCCTATGGCGCAAAGCTGAACACGATAAGTATCAAGCGCCGAGAAAAGAGCTCTTACGCATGCCGACATTCTCTCTTTACTCTCGATATACGGAAAAATGTAGCACTTAAAGTCATTTTCATCGAGCATATATAAAAGGTCGTAAAGTGAAAAGTCAACCTCCGGACATCCGGGAAAGGAAATTCTCATTTCGATAACGCTCTTCGCGCCGCCAACACTCACATTATAGATCAAGCGTGCAACAAAGGCACTGTAAGAATACTCAGCAACAGCGCCCTCGACCGACGACCTTTTTTTTGACAAAATCGTCTCGCAGGCATAGGAAAGCGCGCCGCTCTTTTCAGAGTAGGCGTCACATTCGCAAATAAAGCTGTCACATATTGCGTTTCCCGTGGATTTCATAGCATTAACCTTTCTCAAACGCTTCCGGAATATATAATATACCATATTTCAGACCGTTATGTCAAGAATTCGATTTTTTCCTTGACACATGCCGTTTTGTATGATATATTATTAGGGTACTTAATGCTGGTGTAGCACAGTCGGTAGTGCAGCTGATTCGTAATCAGCAGGTCGTCCGTTCAAGTCGGATCACCAGCTCCATGCCGTCGCAAACTTTATACTGTTTGCGACGGCATTTCTTTTTGAATACATTTTTTCTCCGGCATACGCTCCTGACATGCGGGAGTTTATCCGATTACTTTTGCCAAAAGACCGTTTTCCGTATATGCGGAAAACGGTCTTTTCATAGTATAAGTGAATGTGAGAAGCCACAGACTTGTGCTACTCCCGTCAGCGGCGGCGCGCAACGCTCTGCTCGCCGACGACCTCACCCATTTCGGTCACATAACGGGCTGTGATCTTGTCACCGTCCAAGATAATTGCTCCGCTTGTGTGCTGATTGTTTGCCTTGTTCATATACGAGGATGTAACCACAGGGCAGGGATAGCCGAGGCTGTCTGCGCGGTCACCCGGAGCCTCTAAGAAGCACTGGTGCAAATGTCCCGTCAGCCAAAGCGTCGGCTCTATCGCGGCGAGCTTGTGCGACCACTCGGTATATCTCTCCTGCTCGCTGTTATACGGCGCGGACATTTTAATCGCCATGGGAACATGGCTGATGACAAGACGCACAGAAGCGTCCTCCCACTCTTTTGAGGCTAATACCTCGTCGAGGAACTCGCCCTCCTCGTCACGGAAAGCACTGCAGGCGACTGTGTTTCCGTACTCTGCGTTATCGTCCGCCTTGTCCTCGCCTGCGTCCAGCACGATTCCCCATACCGGTCCGAGACGGAAAGTATAATACGATTTACCCGAGTCGGTGGGAGTATATTCGGCGAGGTGTTCGGCGGCGATGCCGCGAAGTTCATGATTTCCGCGAGAGTAAATACACGGTACCTGACCTTTGGTAATACCGCCCGAAACGCGGTAAATATTCTTGAAGGCATTGATGCTTCCGCTGTTGTCGATAATGTCTCCGTTCATTATGAGCAGATCAAGCTCGTTTCCGAAATAACTTCCGCTCGCTATCGGCGCTTCCACGAGGCTGTGGGCGTCTGCGAGATTGATGATGTTGTATTCCTCTTTTTCACGGAGCGGACGGAAGGTGTATTCCACACTTTCGAGCCCCCCGCACTCGGTATAATACGGTTTTCGTTCTATAATCTCACGCAGATAGACCGTATAGCCTTCCGCATCATCCAGCACCGCTTGCGGCACTTTCGCGATGTGAAGATATTTATCCGAACGAAGTATGCCGTTTGAATGATCGTAATAACTGCGGTCACCTATCTGTACCCACATGGTACATTCCCGTTCAACCGCCACGCATATTTGATATTCGTCTCCTACGGCATAAACTGACGGATCGGCGGTCATCATTCCGGAGACCTTTACGGGCGGCGCGTCAACATGCTCGCTCTTAAGGAAACGGTACAGCATAGTGACAAGCTGTCCTCGTGTCGCCTTGCCTGACGGGGCGAGATATGATTTGCCGTCTGATGCCGCGACGCCCATAATATACGCCTCTTTATTGTACCTCAGTGATGTCTCGACGCTCGCGGTCTGCAGGTCTGCGGCTGTTGCGATAGCCCAGCGGAAGGCATCCGCCGCGTAGCTGTGTACGTCATCTTTGTCAGGATATCTCTGATATGAGGATTTTCCGTAACCCACATAGTAGCCCTTGACATTTTTTGCATAGCGGTAAAGAATGGTCACGAACTGTTCACGGGTGATTTGTTCATTCGGCCCGAACTCGGTCGCAGTAATTCCGCTCACGAGCCCCTTGCTGTAAGCCCAAAGCACAGCGTCATAGTAATATACAGTTTCACTTCCTAAGTCGGTAAAGGGATTTTTCATTCCCTCCGCCGAAGGTCTGTTCTCCATACGCCACAGAACCGTCACCATCTGTCCTCGGGTCGCTATACTGTCGGGAGAAAAATGACTTTCGTCCGTGCCGCTCATCACGCTGTTTACCGCAGCATATTCAACCGCTTTTCTGAAGTAGTCGGTCTCCCTTACATCAACAAACGGATTTATAAACTCGGCCGTAAATTCGGGGTACACGGTGATATCGCCCGTCACGCAGCTGAGGTCTGCCGCCTCTCCCTCGGCAGTTACCCAGCCTGTAAATTTGTATCTGTAAAAACGTGTTGCTTCCTTGCTCGGAGTTTTGTTCGGCTCTTTTGCCGAAGTTCCGTAATCCACGGTTGAGCTTCCGAGCTCGGTACGTCTGTCCTCTCCTATGAAGGTAACGGTATACCTGTTTGTCTTTAACTCGTATAAAGGATATACCTCTATATCGCATGTAACGGCGGCAGTCAGCTTGCCGTCCATGCCTATTATCTGCTTGCCGTCTGCGTCCTTCCAACCGTTCGGTGTGTATGTATAACGCGCGTCCGCCTCCTTTACGGGAATCTGCGGAATTATCGCTTCTCCGCCGTTCGGGTCGGTAAGCTGTCCGCCGAACACACGCAGAACGCCCATTTCTGTGCCGTTTTCGGCAAGGAAGCGGACATCCCACATTCTCGCTGTTTGCAGGAATACCGCATACAGTGTCAATTCCCCTACCTCGGGCATTATCTCCCTTGAGGTTTTGCCGTCAAGGTCTATGATATATTCTTTTGCCTGCGCCTCTGATAAGGCGAGTGTCTTTTGCCTGTCGGTCGTCCAACCGCAGAATTTATACGAACGGTTTGCCTCGTCCGCCTTTGTCGGAGTCATGCCCGAGTAGGAAATGTGACCGGCACCCGGAAAATCGGCATCAGAAAGTACCGTGTCGCCGTTAGTAAAGTGTACCTTCACCGGGTCTACGGCGGTTTTTTCGTAAATCGGGTAGAAGTCTGTATTTGTATAGACTGCTTCTACTGGGTTTCCCTGCCCGTCAACCCAGCCGGCAAAAGTGTATTCATAGCATTCGTCTGCCGCCTTCTGAGGCTCGTCATACACCGCCGCCTTCGCGAAAATCTCGGTGGGAGTGAGCAGCTTGACAGTCTGCTTTGTCTCCTCTCCCTTGTCCGGCAAGCCGTCGCTGTAATGGAAGGAATCCTCATTCACATAACTGTATGTGTAAGGCTCGCCTATCACATTTCCCTGCGCATCGTGGAAGGTCACGGTCGGCGCCAGCGCCTCGCCGACAACAGCCAGCATAGTAAAGGCAGCATTTTCGTTTGTATTCTCGGGAGTGTCCTTACCGTCATTGCCGGGATGGGTAGTACAGGTAGAGAAAATGCTTAATTTTTCTACATTGTCAAACGGAACACCGTCTACAAGACGACTGTTAATATACAGCACGTAATATCCGTTTCCGTTGAAGGTGTGATACCTCGGAGAGAGAGCGCCGCCCCATGCGTCGGTCTCGTTCCAAATTTTCTGCCACCCGTAAGAGGTGTCATCGTTATTATATCCGAGGCTCAGCTGATATGCGTTTATCGGCGTTTCCACCCCCTCTGTCTTGTATATAAAGGAAATCGCATTTGCGCCGTCAAGGGGAACACTACCCTCCCACAGGGTCTGCTTCGGCGGAGCGGTATTGCCGTCCGCACGTGCTATTTCAACCGTTGTGGGGTTTGAGATATAAAGTCCCGGCTGCTGTCCTGTGACGCTCACCTTTTGGGCGGTTTCCGCGAGCGACTTGAGCGCAGTACCGGACAGGGAGAGAGTAACCCCTCCCGAAAAGCCCTCTGCCGCGTTCAGCTGTATTTCGCCTACTTCCCCGTCCTCGCCGACAGAAGAAAAACGCACAACAGCCTTTGCAGTCGAACCGTCGATAATCTGATTTTCCGCTTTCAGCGCGGCCGCCGGATAAGAAATCAAAATCTTGCCCGAAGTAATCGGCGCGGTCGTTCCAGACAGCACATCGGTAGTGATATCCGTGCGGTTGAGCTTTATCTTATAAGTTCCGCTTCCGCCCATTGCAAAGCTGTCCGGCCCGGACAGGAATGCCTTTAGTATCAAATCTTTTTTGAAAACAGGACGGAAGGTTATTTCCATAACATTCTCGCCCACCTCATATGATGAGAGGCTGATCACATTCTCGCCGTCAACGCTCCAGCCGGCGAAAGTGTAAGTATAGTCCGCGTCGGCGTCCTTTGACGGCTCCGTACCGGTAAATACAAGCGCATCCTTGCTAAGAGTTTTTGTATAAATCTCTTTGCCGTCCGCGCCGACAAATGTTACATCCACCAATGTATTATCGGCCTCAACATAATCCAAGGTCAGTTTGCCGCTTTTGTAAATTCCGTCGACGATATTTCCCTCTTCGTCTTTCCAGACGCGGCGGTAGAGTTTACCGTCCACAACCTTTGTTTTATCCGGGAGGGGAGTCTCCCCCTGACGGCTGAACAATTCGTCGGGAGTGACAAGCGCGCCTAACCGTTTGGCGTTCTTGTTGTTCACGCCGTCTTCAATACCGGTCGTGCTGTCTCCCGCCGTGGCGTTGCCTAACGATGTATACGCCACCGACTGTACAGCGAGCAGACTGTCCCCGTCGTAAAACTCAACCTCTGCCTTTAGGTCGTTTTGTACGATTGCAAGCATTTGAAATGTCGCGCCGTCATTTTCGTTTGCGGCGGCGTCTTTCAGGATACTGCCCCTCTTGCTGAAGATATTTAGCGCTTTCACGCCCTTAATTGCTATGGAATTATTATTGGTAAGAACCTTTTGATTTAGATACAGGTAATAAACTCCGTCCTTTGATATCGTCATCTCGGGTGCAAAAATGCCGCCCCAGATATGATTCCATTGCCATAGGTCGGACGATTTGCTCCATGTCCATTCCGAGCCGTCCTCAAGCACAAGGGTCGGCTCGACCTTGGTCGCGATGATCGGCGTCTCCACTCCGGTCACGCGGAAGACAAATGTCACAGCTTTGGAAGCCTCCTCAAAGCTCACATCTCCGCTCCACGCCTCAAATCCCTCGTTCGGAACCGTGTCCTTCGAGAGGTTCGGAAGCGTTACCGGATCTCCCGGCGTAAAGTCCGAGTCGTCAGCAACCGAAACGAAAGTCGCCAAAGACACAACCATGGACACTGCCAGCAGCAAAGATAAAAATCTTTTCATATGTATTTCCTCCGTAAAATTAGATATGTATTTTCCCCCATATTCGCACGCTCTGTTTTTTTGAAGCAGTTTCGGGAAACGACTCGAACCGTGCCCATACAAACAAACATGCCTTGACAGATATCATTATCATACTGCATTATGCACAGATATTCAAGACCTTTGTTTTGTTTTTTGTGTTTTTTCACAATTATTTTGAAACATTCTGTCAAAATCCTCTGTGTCTCGCCTGAATATGCTTTTTTGTCTTGATTTGGGTCTTTTTCACAATAAAGATACTATCGTACGGGCGTAAAATGCGCAAAGTGGGGCAAATCTGATGTCAGGATTCTCTTTTTACTGCAACTTTTTTTCTCTGTCTTAATACGGCCTTAATACGGCAACCCATTTTGCATGCGCTCCTGGACAATTTTCACAAAAAAAGACTTTGTTAATTGTTCAAAAACACAAAAAAACAAAAAAGGTGAAATAATCATTGCATTTGTTCTCTTCAAATATTAAAATATAAACATATAATTGTGCATTTAACCAATTGCACAAAGATTTTCGGAGGAAAACCATGAAACGAATAATGAAAAGCATAATGCTGATATTGCTCTCTGCGATGATGATTGCAGCGGGTATGCCCTGTCTTCAGATAGGAACAACCGCCGCAAGCGGGCAGAAGCTATGGGCGACAGTGGGCGACAATAATACTCATCTTAAGCCGAGTGATTATGCGAAAAACCTGAAAAAATACAACAACGGCTCTCTCAAAGAGGTCCGCAGCTGGTCGGGTTGGGCGTGGAAAAACGACTATGCAACCAGCCGTCTCGACTTTTACACACTCGACAAGAATATCCCTCAAGCCGAGCTTGTGCCGCAGGATTTTATAAGCGACAGCGGCAAAGTAATAAAAAAAGAAAATATCACCGCGACCTACTTGTCTCTTGCCAGCGCGAATACCGACTCTTATCCCAGCGACGAATACTACTTTGATATAATCTCTCATGACCGTACAAGGGACCTTGAGGCAGGAGAGCTTTACGAGGCGTGGGTAGAGATCTATGTTCCCGAAAACACTCCGGCGGGAATTTACCGGGGAAAGATTTCAGTCGTTTCGGGCATAGAGACTCTCGCCGAGTTTTCCTACAAGATTGAAGTAATAGATTTGACTCTCACAGATCCCGAGGACTGGCAGACATATCTCGAGCTTTGGACGTATCCCTATGCCTCCAACAGGTATTATTCAGGCAAAACAGACGCAGAATACTTCGGTTTTACTACAACAAATGATACAAACCCGACTTCTCTTTACTACGTCCGCCTTGACAAAAAATATGAAGCGGGACTTGAAAGTCAGCTCGAGCTATATCATAAAGCAGGCGGAAATTCCATCACGGTTTCAATAGTAGAAGACCCGTGGAACAGCAGATATCCCTGCGCCTGCCCGTCCATGATAAAATGGACTAAAAAAACCGACGGCACTTTTGAATACGACTATACCGATATGGACTATTGGATAGAGCTGAATATGAAGCACGGTATAGACCGTAACATCAACCTCTATTCCCTTGCTGGAGTCGGTTGGGGATTTGTCTATTTTGATGAAGCCTCCGGAACGGTCAAATGTGACGCAGGCGGATACCCGGGTGCACAGCGCTGGAAGGAGATCAGCCGCGACTTTCTTACCGACCTGATAGCGCACCTCGAAGAGAAGGGATGGTTTGATATTGCCTGCCTCAACATGGACGAGAGACAGCTCGATTGGGCTAAAGCCGTGGTAGAGGTAGCACAGAGCGTAACGAATTCTGAAGGAAAGTGTCTCAAAGTCGGCGATGCGGTAAACGACTCCAAGGTGGCGAGCATCTACGACAGCTTGGCCGACATCTCGATATGGGAACACACCGTGTCGGAAGATATTGCCGAGCTTGCCGAGTCTCGCAGAGAAAAAGGATTGAGAACGACTATTTACACCTGCGGCGCCGGAAAGATGTCTATGCTTAACGAGCCGGCAGAAGCTGCTTTCGCAGTCTACGAATCTTACAAGAAAAATACAGACGGAGTCATGAGATGGGCACTCGACAAGTTTGATTATGATCCGCTTCACTCAACAACTCACTACATCTACGCAGGCGACTGCTATCTTATCTATCCGGACGAAAAAGATTCCGCCGAGATGAAAGCTCAAAGCACACCTCGTTTTGAAAAACTGTGCGAGGGTATGCGCGATTTAGAGAAGATACGTATCCTTCGCGAGAAATATCCCGACTTTGCCGACGCCGCAGACAGACTGAAAGAGTCTCTTGACAGCAGCAACAAAATGGCGACGGAAACCGCGAGAATGAAAGCACGTGTGTTAAGTCTCAGCCGCGCTGTTCTGACCTTCTCGCAAGGTCAGTTCACCGACGTCGCAGAAGGTGAATGGTATGAAAAGGCGGTGCGCTTTGCTGTTTGTGACGGACTGATGGTGGGCATGTCGGACACAGAGTTTGCACCTAACGCCTCCATGACTCGCGGCATGTTCGTAACCGTGCTTGCACGTATGAGCGTTGGCAGCTCCGCCCTCAATAACAATGCTTCGTCTATCTTTAAAGATGTACCTAAAGGACAATGGTATACAGGAGCTATCGTCTGGGCGACAAAGAGCGGACTGTTAAGCGGCGTCGCCCCCGGAATGTTCGCGCCGAATGATAAGCTGACGCGCGAGCAGACGGCCACACTGCTTTACCGCTATGCACAGCGCAAAAAATATGATACCGAGCCGAGGGCAGACCTCACGGGTTATAAAGACTATAACAAAATAGACTCCTACGCAAAAGAGGCACTCTCCTGGGCAAATGCTATGGGTATTGTAAAGGGAGTCAGCCCCGATACGCTTGATCCCTTGGGCGACTGTACCAGAGCCCAGGTCGCGGAGATGTTCAGACGTTTTTGCAGTATTATTGCAAATCAATAGCATGAATTATCTGCAAAAAACCGCTTGCTTTATCCGGGTGCTCTAAAAGCGCTCATCAGTTTCATTTGCCTCACGGTGAGTGATATTTCAAAAGAGTTATGCTCAACAATTGACGAGCTGCTCGAGTATATATTAAACAATAACGAGCTTTTTTAGGAGACAGAAAAATGGCAGAAAAGCGCAAAACAAAAACCTCTACCGAGGTAAAAGCAAGATACAATAAAAAAACTTATGACGTCATATCGGTCAGAGTTCCTAAAGAAACGGCAGAAGCTTTCAAAGCCAAATGTTCCGCAGAGGGAATCCCGCAAGCCCAAATTATAAAGCAAGCTATTGAGAAATTTTTGCAAAAGTAAACGAGAGGGAGCCTAGGCCAAGTATCCTTACGGGTACTTGGCCGGTTTTATTCGCCAAAGCAGTTTTATTATGCTTCGCATAGTTTTATTGCCTGCGGCAGTTTTGTAGGCGAATAAAATATCACTGAAAGTGCAGGTTTCAATATCACGGTTGCCGTCGGCAATCATATCACTCTTTGCGCAGCAAAGAATATCACTGCATAAAAATCACTACCCGAAAAAGAGTTTTGTTTTTCTCTTCTTCGGGTAGTCTTGTCTTATGTGCCGAATTCCTATTAAGTTTTGGATAACTGTCCTTAAGAAAATCGCTCATTTTACAGAAAAGTTTTTTGTTAGCATACAAAAATAAATCTATAAAAATTCCCTTTTACTCATTCTATATCAAGCTCGGGCGGCAGGTCGATTTCATCCGAAACGTACTTGCCGTTTTTCTTTCTCTGCCGTACACATTCGCTTAAAAGATACTCTATCTGCCCGTTCACCGAACGAAAATCGTCCTCTGCCCATGCGGCAATTTGCCCGTATAGCTTTTCCGACAGACGAAGAGGTATCTGCTTTTTTCCCTTCTCGCTCATTAATAGAGACTTCCCGAGTTAACTATCGGCTGTGCGTCATGATTTCCGCAAAGCACAACAAGCAGATTTGATACCATGGCCGCTTTTCTCTCCTCATCGAGCTCGACCATATTTCCGTTTTTAAGACGCTCGAGCGCCATTTCCACCATACCGACAGCGCCGTCAACTATCATCTTGCGTGCGTCGATTATAGCGGACGCCTGCTGTCTCTGAAGCATTACTGCCGCAATCTCGGGAGCGTACGCCAGATATGTTATGCGTGCTTCGATAATGGAAAGACCTGCCTCGCTCACCTTGCTCTGAATTTCATTTTTAATACGCTCTGCCACTACCTCGCTCGAACCGCGCAGAGAGCCCTCGTCCGCCACGCCGTCACCGGTCGTGTCAACGCCGGGCGCAACGTCGTAAGGATAGTTGCGGACTATGTTGCGAAGCGATGTGTCGCACTGAAGTGACAAAAACTCCTTGTAGTTGTCAACGTCAAAGACCGCCTTTGCCGTGTCGACAACTTTCCATGTAACAGCGATTCCTATCTCGACAGGATTGCCCAAACAGTCGTTGATTTTCTGACGGTTGTTGTTGAGAGTCATTATTTTGAGTGATATTTTCTTGTTTACCGGCTCGACGGATGAGGCACCGTTCGGAGCTCCGAAAACGAGCGTGCCCTTGGGGCTTCCGTCGACGTCGCCGCTCTGACTCAATTTTGTTTTCGCGGCAGGGTTTATCGCCTGTCTCTTATACACATCTCCGAGCCCACGAGACGCTACGCTATC
>CAMGCN010000003.1 GCA_946040935.1 uncultured Clostridia bacterium
GCAGAAAGGATTTACAAAGTAAAAGCCCTCTCCTTTAAGCGTGCCTATATATTTACCGAAAAGAGTGAGCACCAGCGCTTCCTGCGGCTTTAACACACGCAGTCCGCAAAGGGGCAGCCAACCGATTAAAAGTACGACTCCGCCGACGCTCAACAGCAGGACGGAAATCACATCCACATTGTTGTCTATACGTATGCAGCCCCAGATAACGGCCCCAACAGCCAAAAGCAATGCAAGCAGCGTCAAAAGCAAAACCGCCATACCGTGTTTCTTACCCGTTAAAATTTTTTCTTCCATCATTACTTCTCCTTTTTTCAAAATGATTTATTTTGATATCGTTATCATATCAATATTTCTAATTATTGTCAATAGGAAAAAGAAAAAAATATCGGGCTGACAGTCTACACCGGGGAATTGACAAACGAATGAGAAACGAGTATAATATATTTCACGCAGATATAGTTTAATGGCAAAACTTCAGCTTCCCAAGCTGATAATGCGGGTTCGATTCCCGTTATCTGCTCCAAAAATCCCTTGGACGATAGTCTGAGGGATTTTTACTTCTTACTTCTTAATTCTTCACTCTTACTATGTCCAAAAACTTCTTACGGGATTAGGGGAAATAAGAAGTAATATGTAAGAGGTAATAAGTTCGGTGTCGGCTTCGCCGACAAACATTAAAAAATCGAGCGTTTTAGCATTGTTCTTTTTTGACACCCATCACGGAAAAACTCTTTCTGCTTTCACAGAAAGAGTTTTTCAGTTATATTCGCCTTCGGCGAGTGATATTGCTTCCCAGTTTTATTATGCTACGCATAGTTTTATTGTGCTTCGCACAGTTAAATTGGCGAATATAATATAACTGAAACCGTTAGGTTTCAATAAAACTTTTAGGAAGTAAAAATAAAACTCTGCACGAAGTACTGTGCGGCTTATTCTTTTTACCTCTGCAAGATCGAACTTCGTTTGACCGTTTTAGTAAAATATGATATAATACAAAAAAATCGTTAATTTTGCAAGCACAAAAGGAGCGCAAAACATGAAATTCGGTGTTGTCATGGAGGGCGGCGCGAGCAGAACGATATTTTCTGCGGGAGTGACCGACGTCCTGATGGACGAGAATATATATCCCGACTATTTCGTCGGAGTTTCGGCAGGCGTGGCATACGGCGCGTCCTACATCTCAAAGCAGAGAGGACGAAACGAAGAGTTTACAAGAAAATATATGGGCAGCGGAAAATACATGGGAGCGAAATATCTCTTAAAGCCCAAAAATCACTGCTATTACAATCTGCCCTTTGCATTTGATAAAATTCCAAACGAGCTTGTTCCCTTTGACTACAAAACCTTTGCCGCCTTTGACGGTGAATTTATGGCGGGAGTAACCGACATTGTAACGGGAGAAGCTAAATATTTACCCGTACCTGCCGATGATTTCAAATGGAAAGTAACCGTGGCAAGCTGCGCCCTGCCCATACTCTTTCGTCCCGTTGAAATAGACGGAGCGCTGTATCTGGACGGAGGAATCGCCGACTCAATCCCATACAAAGAGGCAATTCGCGAAGGGTGCGACAAAATCATTGTAATCATCACGCGCGAGCGTGATTACAGAAAGACCGACGAGGGTGCCGTCAAATATATGAAGTATATTTACAGAAAATACCCGAGAGTCGTCGAGCTCATGCAGTCGCGCGCAAAAAGATACAACGAGGAGCGAGATGAAATGAACAGGCTCGAAAAAGAGGGTAAACTCCTTATTATATCGCCTCGCGACACTATGGGCGTAAAAAGAACAGAGGGAAACTGGCAAAGGCTCGGTCCGCTCTATCGGCAAGGTATAGAAATATGCCGTGAAATGATGCCTCAAATAAAAGAATATCTTGAAATAAAAAACTGACGGATTTGCCCAAGCGTTCTAAAGGACGCTTGGGCAGTTTTGGTTTTTTGAAAACCATCTGCAAAGCGTGTAGTTACATAGAAGCTTTTGCCGTTGAGCAATAACTGCAAACGGCTTCTCTGTGTAAGGTAACCCGTCTGCACGCTCCGCCCGGCTACCTGTGTGTGTAGCCTTCAGCGCACTTCGTCCGGCTCCTCGTATAAGTGGAGTTGTCAGCTCCCCACCGGCTCACCGTAAAAAGCGGAGTCGTTTTCGCTCTCCGTCCGGCTCACCGTATAAGAGAAATTTTTTGCACTCCGCTCGGCTCCCTTGTGTAAAGGGAGCTGTCAGCGAAGCTGACTGAGGGATTGTTTATACCAAAAGACAGCCGAAAATATCCGCCGCAGGCTTTGTGTGTTTATCTGTCTTTTGGTATAGACTAACGGGCAAATCAAAGCGCCCCGAGTTCACAACTCGAGGCGTTTTAACTTTTATTTTACTTTTTGGCAAAAGTTCTTCAAAACCATGGCGACCTGGGCTCTTGTTGCCATACCCTTCGGGTCGAGCTTGACTTTTCCGTCAATATTATTTCCTGATATAATCTGTACGGCTGCCGCCCATGACAGAGCGTCCTTTGCATACTTTGCAGACATATAATAATCGGGAAATTCATCGAGATTTTTACGCGCCGCGGTATCGTAACCCTTTATATTCGCGTATCTGTAAATTATCACCGCAAGATCCTGGCGGGTGAGGTTATCAGCGGGTGAAAATTCAGTATCGGATGTACCGTATACGATTCCCATTGCCGACGCCCACTTGACAGCTTCTGTATACCATTCATTGTCGGGCACATCTGCAAAATCATTTCTGTATTTTGACGTGTCGGGAGCGCCCTCAATATTGTAAAGCACTCGCACGAGCATGGCGCGCGTCATAGGTGTATCAGGCTCAAAGGCTGTTTCACTCATGCCGCTGAAGAGACTGTTAGTTATCGCATAGTCAACTGCGTCATAGAACCATGAAGTCTTATAAACGTCGTGAAATCTCTGCTCGGGCGTTTTCAAAGGAGCTATCGGAGTTATGTCGGCTTTTTTGCCGCAGTTTACACAAGCATGACACTTCACGCCCGGTTTTGTATCGGTAGGCTCTTTGTCTACCGTCCACTCCTGTGAGAAGCAATGTCCCGTCATCGGCACGGTATACTCTTGCAAAACAGTATGACAGTCAAGGCACTTTTCAAAGTAATACCCGTCAGTCTCACATTCTTCGGGAATATGTTTGACGTCTTTATGCTTGTGCATACATTCAGACTCAAACTCGGGAACAAGAATCATCAGGCCGAGAGCCTCGTCTGCGGTGCCTCCGTTGACATCCTTCCAGCCGACAAATTCGTACGAATATATCTCGTCGGTCTTGGTCGGCGTATCTCCCGAATACAGACTTTCAACGGTTATGCCTTCTTGGTAATCACCCGTCTTATGGCAGAGCACATTTCCGTTTTCGTCGCAGAAATAAACATTGTAACGCGTATTTTCATCAAAAGAGTCCTTGTCATACGCCTGAATCACTGTCGTGTGTTGGCATATTCTGCATTGACTGAAACACTTTTCATCGGTAATTATATGCTCATAATCGTGAGGTATGTAGGGAATATCTACAAATTGAGTGTCGTCACAGTCAGTACAGGTATATACTATCTTTCCGGGCTCAAAACATGTAGGCTCCTGTCTCGATGTTTCAACATAGTTATGTCCGGCGACGCTTAAAGTCAGGAATTTTGCCGACGCGCTGCTTCCTGCCTTTGTGGTATAATAAGCATAACAATCGCCGGCAGTTTCGCACGTCATGGCAAAACTCGCCTTGCCGTCTTTAGTTTCTATCTCTTTGCCGTTTACCGTATATTTTATATCTGTCACGCCTTGAACAAAATATCCGAGGGTAACCGTTTGTCCGAGATATGCCGTCGCGGTTGTTCTGTTACCCGCAACAACAACAGGAACGGAAGTGCCGTTTTCCTCATTGTCTCTTTCATGTAAAAACTCGTTTTCCGAGACCGCATCACCCGACACGTCAAAAGCACCTATCTTGTTTGCACCGATAGAAGACTGATACACTCCTTCGTTTGCAAATGCTATTGAAAAGTCAAGCTCTCTTGAAAGGTCGGTATTATCAGCGGAAATACGCATAAAGACCTCGTATTTTCCGGGTGTGATGTTTTTCGGCAAAACGAGCTTTATGTCATAATCATAGACAGTACAGCTTTTAAGATCGGTTTTTGCATTCAGCTTTATGGGGCAGGAATAGTAGG
Organism: uncultured Clostridia bacterium; assembly: GCA_946040935.1. Classification (GTDB taxonomy): domain Bacteria; phylum Bacillota; class Clostridia; order Oscillospirales; family CAG-272; genus CAKSEI01. The sequence goes on from CAMGCN010000003.1 coordinate 4,188, forward strand.
CGCCCTTTCTGTAAAGAAGAATTTCCGTCTTCTTGTCTTTCAGAATGTTGCCGAAGCCTGTATTCTCTATTTTACCGACGAGATGAAGCTCTCCGCCGGGGGCGACCGAATCGTTCAGCAAAGACTGACGGAGAACAAAACGGTAGCCCATATGGTCAGTGGTAAACTTGTTTAAGTTCTGACCGTAGTATTCGCTTAAATCAGGCATACCCTCAAAATCATATTTATCCGTAAATTTTAACTCTCTCATACAGTTTGCGATAACATGCCCATCATACGCTATGTTACGCAGATATGAAAGGTGAGTGAGATAAAACTCCTCGACAATGTTATAGTCCTTATAAAGTATACTGTTTTTGAGAGCAAAATCCCTTGAAACATGGGCGATCTCGCCGCCGTAAGGAACATAATCAAGAGCGTTCAGGAAAACCTTCCCCTGTTCACGGCCGAGAGTACTGTCGCTTTGGTCATCAAATGTACCGTAGTCGGTTACCGTACCGAGGTAGCCGTCATTGTACATTCCGAGCCGCGGGAAATTCTTATCCTCAAGCGGAATACTTGCCATAAACTGACTGCGTTTCATCCCGTAGTATGCGAGAATGTGCATAGGCTGGCGCGCCTGAACCGTGATACTCTCGTCGAGATTATCCAGCCATCTTGCAAGTATCTGCTTGACATACTCGCCGGACGCATACTTTGACGAGTGCATCTCTCCCCACGGTCCAACCATACCTGCCTCTATTGAAACTACAATATCGGCATAATCGTTTATAACCTCGCAAAGCTGGTCAATATGAGTTAATATCATATTGAAATCCGCCGGCTCATTGCCGCACGCATCATCCCATGCGTAAGCAAAACGCAAAGTCATAGAAGCCGCATTTTTCCGCGCGTTTTCAAGCGTTTTTCTTATCGACTCAAGCGTTTTAGAGCTGATCGGAATATCCTCTCCGCCTACGCTCGCCGAGGGGCTGAAGCTGCTGTTTCTGTAATCGTTTCCTGCGGAAAACGCACGCAGATCGTACATAACGGTGTTATATGCTCCTGTCGGATTAAGCACCACCGTGTTGCCGCTCTTTGAGCAGACCGTCCAACCGGACAATGCGACAACACCGATCTCGGGGTTTGTGCTGATTGTTTCGGTCGAGTCCTTGTAGTCAATTCCCGAATCAACGAGATTTTCTTCTGCATTCATTTCGAAATTCATAACGCAAAGGCACATGGCAACGCACAATATGAGTGACAGTTTTTTCATGGCATCTCCTTTTTAGGATTTTTTATTAATTAATTATATCACACAAAAGGAGCTTTTTCAATTATATATAATTTTTTTGTGTTATTTTTATTAATTTTTGTGATAAATAACAAAACGCAGAAGGTATTACTCGGTGCGCAAGGCGACAACCGGGTCTTTCTTTGCCGCGAGCCTCGACGGAATAAGCCCCGCGATAAATGTCAAAAACATGCTGATGGCAACGAGTATCACTCCGCCCTGCCATGGCAGAACAGCGTTTACGTTATATACTCCCGAGACCGCGTGAATTATAGCATTTATGGGCAGGCACAAGAGTACCGTCGCAAGTATGCCTATAGCGCCCGCGCAGAACCCGACAATGAGCGTTTCGGCGTTAAACACACGGGAGATATCCTTTTTTGACGCTCCGATAGAACGGAGTATGCCGATTTCCTTTGTTCTTTCAAGTACAGAAATATAGGTGATAATACCTATCATTATGCTGGAAACTATAAGCGAGATAGAAACAAATGCTATAAGCACATATGATATTATATTAATTATAGTAGTGACCGAAGACAAAATCACGCCGAGCATATCCGAGTATGTTATCTTTTCGTCTTCATCGCGTCCCTCGTTAAAGGCGTCTATCTTATTGCAGATTTCCTCTTTAGACGCAAAATCTTTGGGGTAAATTGCGATAGTTTCAGGCTGATTTTCATCGACATAACCTATTTTGGTAAGATTGCCCTCATAGGTGGCAGATGTGGTAAGCATCGACTTGAACATTTCAAGGACTGTGTTTTCATCCATATTTGCCATATATGCCTGATATGTCGCCTGCTCCTCGGCAGGCAGAGCTGAAAGATACTCGCGGACATCCTCCATGGTAAATTCTTTTTTGTCGCCGGCGGGGAACTTTATACCTGTGAAAATGTCGGTATCTGCATTATTTAATTGCGCCTTTGCCGCGTCGCTTTCCTGAAGCAAGCCTATAACATGCTCGCTCAGCTCCTTTGTATAGCCGAGTGTGCCGCCGATTGACGAAGCGAGCGCGTCCTTTTTAGGACGGACTATACCCGATATCTTTATAGTAATTCCCTTATCTATGACATCGTTCAGCTTTTCCCCGTCCTCGCTCAAATCCTCATATATACCGTCGCCGTCTGTGTCGGCAAACTTATATGAATCGGGAATGAGGCGGAATGTCTTTCCGAGCAGATCGTCATAGGAAAACACCTTTTGCTCTATCGGCAGCTCTTCTCCCTTTTTTACCATATCGACATATTCGGGTATCTCGCTGCGGTCGCGAAGACCGAGCGCATAGAGTACCATATCGGGTATTTCGTTATTCTGATCTATAACCAGCACCATCTCGTCATACGAGCCCGGCCAGCTTCCTTTTACAACATCATACTGTGCGGACAGAAGCTCTTCGTTGTCAAGCATCTCGCTCATTACATCAAATGAAGAGTTGACGGAAGAATACATGCTCGACATACTGCCCATGCCGTTTATCGCATCAGAATATTTAATGCCGTACAGTGCTTCATACATACTGTCGATTATCTCGAGCGAGTCTATCTCGTCGTATCCTCCGCCGGCATTCTCGGAATACATGCTGAATGACGCGCCGTAAGTATATTTGATGTCGCTGACATACTCTTCCATACCCGTGCTCTCGTCCTCAAAATAGTCCTTGAGCGCACCGAGATCGTTCGTGACAAGACCGCTTAACATGGTGTTGAGCATACGCTGCATATTGCTGTTTGAATATACCGCGTCGTTTTCGTGAGCCTCGGCCGCGTTGTCGCTGACCGTGGAAAGCATACCCGTATAGTCAACAGTTTTCTTTTGTATGGTTATCGGGTAGGCAGAGAGTGTGTCCTCCTGCATCTTATCGATATATACCTGTATTCCGTTGGAAAGAGAAAGAATGAGAGCTATACCGATGATTCCTATACTTCCGGCAAAAGAGGTGAGTATAGTCCTTCCCTTCTTTGTCATGAGATTGTTAAGGGAAAGAGATGTCGCTGTCAAAAACGACATAGGCTTCTTTTTTCTCTTTTTGTGCCCTGTTTCCTCTTTTTCTTCTTCCGAAACATAGGGATTGCTGTCTCCCGTTATCTTGCCGTCAAAAAGGCGGATGATTCTCGTCGAATACTTCTCGGCAAGGTCGGGATTGTGCGTTACCATGATAACGAGGCGGTCCTTTGCGATTTCCTTTAAGAGCTCCATTATCTGCTCGCTCGTCGCCGAGTCGAGCGCACCCGTCGGCTCGTCCGCGAGCAGAATCTCGGGATTGTTTACAAGCGCGCGGGCAATAGCTACTCTCTGCATCTGTCCGCCCGACATCTGGTTGGGCTTTTTGTGCATATAATCTCCGAGTCCCACACGCTCGAGAGCCGCTTTCGCCCTCTCTCTGCGTACAGACCTTTTGACGCCCGACAAGGTCATGGCGAGCTCGACGTTTGCGAGTATTGACTGATGGGGTATCAGATTATAGCTCTGAAAAACAAATCCCACAGAACGGTTTCTGTATGCGTCCCAGTCTCCGTCGCGATACTTTTTCGTTGAAACGCCTTTTATGGTCAGATCGCCCGATGTATATCTGTCAAGACCGCCGATTATATTTAAGAGGGTTGTCTTTCCGCATCCCGACGGTCCGAGGATAGAAACAAATTCATTCTTTCTGAATTCGACAGATACTCCGTCAAGGGCAGTCTGCAAGTTCTGACCGAATGAATACACTTTTTTGATATCAGTTAGTTTTAACATGCCTTTTCTCCCAAAATTAATTACATACAGTCTATCAAACAAAAATGTATACAATTTAGGTTATCTTTTAACTAATTAAAACATTTTATAACATCCCGGCACACAAAGCCCGCGGCGAATAATTTCGGTTGAAATATCGTTTTGTCGCATGATATATCCCAAAATAAAATCTCTGCATTCAATAATCGGAATGCAGAGATCCTTTTTTATTCTTCTTCGGGTTTTTCGTGGATGGCAAATGATACTTTCGTTACACGCGTACCGTCCATTTCGGTGACTGTTACCGTCATATTATTATACTCAAAGGATTTTCCGACCTCGGGGAATCCCTCGAGCTGTTCTATCACCCATCCGCCTACCGTGGTATAGTCTGAATCTATCTCGTCGGGGTTTCCCTCAAACTCCTCGATAGCGTCGTACACACTTACGTCTCCGTTCACTTCGTAAAAGTCTTTGCGTACCGGCACAATGTCCTCCTCGTCCTCGTCAGTCTCGTCGTCGATATCGCCCACAAGCTCCTCGAGTATATCCTCCATTGTAACTATGCCGAGAGTGCCGCCGTATTCGTCAGGTACAACCGCCATCTGCATTTTCGAGCGGCGCATCTCTTCCAGCGCGTCGGGAAGGGACGCGGAGGGATATATAATACACGGCTCTTTTACGCATTTTCTGTAATCGACCTGTTCATGAGAGGCAAGCTCAAGAAGAAACAGATTTGAGTACAGTATTCCTGTTATATTGTCTATCGTGTCTGTATATACAGGTATTCGGGAATGGGAGGTCTCCTTTATAAGCTCGATAAGCTTTTGCTCCGAATCGTTCATATCAAAAGCGACAACATCGACGCGCGGAACAACAAGACGCCTTATATCGGTATCCTTAAAGTTGATTGCCGACTGCAAAAGTTCGCTTTTGTCCTCTTCGAGGCCGCCCTCCTCTTCGCTCTGTTCTATGGCGACAGCGAGTTCCTCCTCTGTCACCGTCTGTTCGCTTCCTTTACCGAAAGGCAGCTTGACAACCCATATTATCGCGTTGATAACAACCACAACCGGGAAAAAGATTATCATCGAAATAATCATGGGTACGGCAAACTTCGCCGAGAGAGAATCTCCCCGTTGAGAGGCGAAAGTCTTTGGTATTATCTCACCGAAAATCAATATGATTACAGTCGCGGCGAGAGTCGCCGCAGCCGCGGAAATTCCGCCTGCGTCGCCCGATAAAAAGTGCGATAAAACTTCATACACAGCGAGCGTAACACAGGCGCTCATGCCGAAGTGAGCGATGTTAACGCCGACCAGGCTCGCACTTATCGCGAAGTTATAGTGGCGTATGACAAAAAGTGCGAGCTTATAAAATTTGCTTCCCTTTTCCGCCAAATCCTCAAGGTGATTGGGATTTGCAAAATTATATGCGGTTTCCGCCGCCGCATAAAACGCGGAGAAGAAAAGGGATATTAAAATTAAAACAATATATACCGTCATTTTTCCGCCTCCTCTTTAAGGGGGGCGCTTACGTCTATATAAAATTTATCGGGTTTTCCGTGGCGTGTTCTGCCTGCCGTCAGCCGTAAAGCACCGTAGGTCACCGAATCTCCCCGCCGCAGCTTTCTGTCGGCGAGGGTATTCGCCCACATGAGCAGGGTTTCGTGACCGCACTCGTCACGGTCAAAATCGTCAAATTCCATAAGTTCAAACGCGGAAATGACAGATAGGTCAGAGGATACCTCGTATTTTCCCTCGCCTAATTTTTTGAATTTGTCTTCAACTATATCGCTTTCGTCAAATATTTCTCCGACCAGCTCCTCGAGCAGATCCTCAAGCGTGATAACACCGAGGGTACGGCCGTCCTCTCCCTTGACTATCGCCATATGTATTTTTTCACTCTGCATAAGACGCAAAAGCTCGTCGGCAGGCATAGACGGAAGAGCCGTTATCGGCGTGTCGAGCATGGTGCTTATGTCGCTGTTGTTTTCAAACGTATATGCCTCAAGGAAGGTTCTGACGCGCAAAATACCTATTACGCAGTCTTTACTGTCACGGAAGACAGGCATCCTCGAGTACATATTGTCCCTTATCAGCTTAATGAGAGAAGCCGCGTCATACTTGTCAATATTGACTGCAACGACGTTTTCGTAGGAGGTATATATGTCACCTACCGTAACATCGTCAAATTCAAACGCGGAATAGAGCAGGTTGACCTCGTCCTTTTCTGCCGCGCCGCTCTCGTCAATATCCTCGATAATATCGCGCACGTCCTCCTCTGTTACGCTGGGCTCGTTTTTAGGGGCAAAGAGCTTTCCGACTGCCGCCGAAAACACCGAAAATACCACAGCAAAGGGCTTTAAGAGCGTGCAGATAAATTTGAGCGACGGAGCATAGGTAAGGGCAAACGAATCGACTCTCTCTTTTACTACCGTTTTCGGCAAGACCTCTCCGAAAAGGATAACTACCGCCGTAACACAGAGAGTCATCACCGTTTCGGGAATGCCCAACCGAAGCGCCAGCACCGTCGTGACCGACGCCGTAGCTATGTTGACGAGGTCGTTTCCGAAAAGAACGGTAGTCAGGGTTCTGTCAAAAGAATCGGTAAGCTTCAGCATGGTTTTCGCACGTCTGTCGCCCGAGTCTGCCTCGCTCTTGATTTTAATTTTGTTTGACGCGGAAATCGCCGTTTCCGCACCCGAAAAGTATGCGCTGAATGAAATCAGCAAAATGAGGAATACAATAATTCCGAAATTTTCACTTACAAAGTCAATAACTGAAACGGTCAAACTAAATCGCCCGCCGGCGTCCATTAAAAAATCAACTTCCTTTTTGATATAGTATAGTTATAACTGATTATACATTATATTTCGATATAAGTCAAGTAGTGTAAAAAGCTGTGAACACGCTCTATTTTATGTCTGAACTATTGCCTTCGATCTCATTTGCGAAAGTATAAAGGGAATGGATAATCAATTCATTATATATCTCATCTCCGGGACAAACAATCTGTTCATAATCAGCTGAAAACTTACACCTAACTTCGTAACAGACAGGATTAATAAGTAGAATTTTTTTCTGTTTAATATCACCGGTTGATATCATCTGTTTCTGAAAAGACGGTAATTGAAAATCATAGAAAGGCAGCTTTCTCTTTTTTGAGTCGAGATTAAATGTCAATATCAATCTATTTATTAATCTCAACTGATTTCTGAAGAAGTAATTTCTGTTTTGATCAAAGAAAAGAATTTGTCTTTTACCGGAAGAGCCAAACAGTTTGACTGACCACACGGTGTCATTGCCTATTAAGTGAAAATCACATATTGATTTTCTTTTGTCCCCCAAAAACCACAGGGTATGTGTAGGACAAAGGATAATTCCCTTTTTTTCTGCGATCTTCTTAATTTTAATTTTCAACTTTAGTCTTTTCAAAAAATATTTAATACGAGAAAAAATTACTGCTAAAACGATAAAGCATAGTAATATAATGATAATTTTTAACATAGGCGCCTCCGCAACAATTGAGCAACATTTAACCTATATAACAAAATGCGCAAATTACTCCATACAGAATGACTTGCGCATTACAAATACATATTCACTTTTGAACATAATGGTTTGTATTTCAGTAATTGCAAGCCAGAATCTTTTGTTCTGTTAAATTGTACCATGATTTTGTTATTTTGTCAACAGATAATTGGTGAAAAGATCAAAAGCTATCCTATCGTTACAATAGCTGTGAATGTTTGTTTTCTTGCATGCCAAATTCCGTTATGACAAACAAATAAAATATACATAATAAATAGCGAAATTCAACATAAAACCGTATATATTTAATAAGACTTTTTCACAATATGTTTTATTGTATTTTGCTTAATCCTGTGTTACAATATATTATATTCTAATCTGAAAAAACCACCCCGCATTAATTAAATACGTTAGTAAAAAAACGGAGAAAAAATGAAAAGAATACTTGTTTTATTTGCAGCCGTCTGCATGATACTTTGCTCTTGCGGAAAAGAGAGCGTACCTGCGGCCCAAACAGAAGAAAAAGACGGAATAACAGAGCAAACCGAACAAACCGAACAACCAAACACAACCGAAGAAACAAAAAAGCCTCTCAAGCGGGAAGAGGCCGGACATCAAAAAACCGTTGTAATTGACCCGGGCCACGGTTACGGCGACGTAGGATGCGGCGGCCCCGAATCAAAAATCGGATATTATGAATATTTTTATACGACGGACATGGCAAAAGCCCTTAAATCGTCTCTTGAATCACGCGGTTACATAGTTTATTTAACTCACGACGGAGAGTCTTTTCCCTCCCTTTCAAAAATAAAATCACTCGCAGACGAGTGGGGTGTTGAATACGATGAAACAAAGGACACCTGGGCGGAAAACAACATCTTCTCTCCCTATGAGAGAGTTATTTATATCAACTGCCTCGACGCGATGTACGGAGTTGACTTTTCAATCTCAATACATGTTAACGCAAATGCAGAATCGGATACTTTATCCGGCTTTGACCTCGACTACTGCAAAGAGAACGAATGGTCAAGCGAGAGCTTTGAGATAGTCAAAAAAATACGCTCTATGATATACAACGAATACCCCGGAAGAAACCTGTATCTTTACGCCGATTCCTGGGACGACTCGTTTGTAGTCACAAAATATAACAGTATGCCGTCCGCTCTTTTCGAGACAGGATACTCAACTTGCGACGCCGACGCCGCGCTCATTACAGACCCGGTATGGAGAAACACTCTCATGGATAATCTCGCAGAGGCTGTCGCCGGCGCGCTGGAAGAGTAAAAACTACGCGCAAATTCAGCAAAAACACAGGAGGAACACATGAGAAAAACTAAAATCATTTGCACGCTCGGCCCTGCATCTTCAAGTGAGAAAGTAATGGAGGAAATGCTCCGCGCAGGAATGAATGTGGCACGCTTTAATTTTTCACACGGAACTCACCAAACCCACGATGAGATGATAGCGAAGTTTCGCAGAGTGCGTGACAAGTTAGGGTATTCCGCGGCTGTCATGCTCGACACGAAAGGACCTGAAATAAGAATAGGCGAATTTGAAAAAGGAAGTGTAAATCTGAAAGCAGGAGCGGACTTTACACTCACGACCGAAAAATGCTCGGGAAACGAAAATAAAGCGCAAATCAGCTACGCCGATCTGCCCTCCCAGCTAAAGTACGGCGATCATATTCTCGCTGATGACGGAAAAATCGTATTCAAAGTCGAAAAAACAGATGTAAAGAACATATACTGCACCGTCACCGAGGGAGGAGCGCTCAGCTCCAAAAAGAGCGTAAACATACCCTACATTCACCTTGATATGCCCTATCTTTCGGAAAAGGACAAATCTGACATTCTTTTCGGCATAGAGCATGATGTAGACTATATCGCCGCGTCTTTTGTCCGCTCGAAAGACGACGTAATAGAGCTTCGCAAGTTTCTCGACTACAACGATGGTCATGCCATCGGAATTATTTCAAAGATAGAGAATAATGAGGGAGTTGACAATTTTGATGAAATTCTCGAATATTCGGACGGAATAATGGTAGCGCGCGGAGACATGGGAGTTGAAATAGAGTTTGAACGTCTGCCGGGCATACAAAAGAGCTTTATACGCAAATGCTGCCGTGCGGGAAAAATCGCGATTACGGCGACGCAGATGTTAGAGAGCATGGTAAAGAGCCACACTCCGACAAGAGCCGAGATTACCGACGTCGCAAACGCCGTCTTTGACGGCACGAGCGCCGTAATGCTCTCAGGCGAAACGGCAATGGGCGTAAATCCGCCGAGAGTTGTCGAGGTAATGGCGAAGATAGCCGAACAGGCGGAAAAAGACGCGCATGAGCTTGACGCTTATCGCGGCTTCAGATATGAAAGCGTACAGGACGAAACGACAAACGCCATCTGCGACGCGGCGTGCACGACCGCGCGCGACTTAAAAGCAAAAGCGATAATAGCCCTGACAACCTCCGGTCATACCGCCCGCCGCGTTTCAAAGTTCCGCCCCGCCGAGCCGATAGTGGCATCAACTCCCGACCTGAAAACTTATCATCAGCTCTCAATGAGCTGGGGCGTATTCCCCGTACTCGCAAGACATCAGATAGATTCGGAAAAGCTGTTTATCCACGCCATTGACTGTGCAAAACAAATTGACATAGTATCAAAGGGAGATACCGTCGTCATCACGGCGGGCGTTCCGCTCGACCGTTCGGGCACGACAAATCTTCTTAAAGTTCAAACGGTATAATCTATTCTGTTAATTCAGACGGCGCCATGCAAAACCGACAGTGAAAAAACACAGTCGGTTTTGTCTTTTTTTATTGAAAAACAATATTTTATAT
>CAMGCN010000004.1 GCA_946040935.1 uncultured Clostridia bacterium
GATAGCGTAGCGTCTCGTGGGCTCGGAGATGTGTATAAGAGACAGGGGCATCATTCTCTTAAGTGTGGGACCGGCGCATACATAGCACTCGGAAACCACCAGGTTGTCTTTTGTCATGTTGAAGTTGTTTTCTGCGTTTGCCACTGCAGAATCAAGAAGCTTTATAAGATACTCGGAAGCGCTCTTGGGAGTGTTCTTGAGTATTGCTCTTGCCACCGTGACGTCCTTACCTCTGATGAGGTCGAGGACGATACTGACTTTTCTCGGAGATATTCTTGCATATCTCAAAACAGCTTTTGCTTGCATTTTCGTCCTCCTTTATTATTTACCGTTATTTGTTGTCTTAGTTCCCGCATGGCCCTTAAAGGTTCTTGTGGGTGCGAACTCGCCGAGCTTATGGCCTACCATATCCTCGGTAACATATACCGGTACGTGCTTTCTTCCGTCGTAAACGGCGATTGTGTGTCCGACAAACTCGGGGAATATAGTGGAAGCACGCGACCATGTTTTAATGACCTGCTTTTTGCCCGACTCATTCATCGCTTGGATGCGAGAATACAGCTTGGCTTCAACAAACGGTCCTTTTTTAAGACTTCTGCTCATTATCCGTGTCTCCTTCCATTACTTTCCGTTACGTCTTCTGACGATGAGTTTATCGGTTCTGTTCTTCTTCTTTCTTGTCTTCAGACCGAGAGCGGGTTTACCCCAAGGTGTTACAGGTCCGGGACGGCCAACAGGCGACTTACCTTCACCACCGCCGTGAGGGTGATCGTTCGGGTTCATGACCGAACCTCTTACGGTCGGACGTACGCCCATATGACGTTTTCTTCCCGCTTTACCGAGCTTAACGGTATCATGCTCTATATTGCCTACCTGACCTATGGTTGCGTGGCAGTCAAGACGAACAAGTCTTACCTCGCCCGAGGGGAGTCTGACCTGAGCCATGCCGTTTTCCTTAGCCATAAGCTGTGCGGCAGCGCCCGCGCTTCTTGCGAGCTGTGCGCCCTTTCCGGGGTATATCTCTACATTGTAGATGACAGTACCTACCGGGATGTTTGCTATCGGAAGAGTGTTGCCCGGCTTGATGTCCGCGCTTTCGCCTGTCTCGATAACATCGCCGTCGGTAAGTCCAACGGGAGCGACAACGTACTTCTTCTTTCCCGCGTCATCAGCAACGAGTGCGATGTAAGCGGTTCTGTTAGGATCGTACTCAATTCCGATTACCGTCTCCTTTACGTTGTCCTGACGCTTGAAGTCGATAATTCTGTACTTCTGTCTGTTTCCGCCGCCCTTGTGACGAACGGTAATCTTGCCGTAGCTGTTACGTCCGGCATATTTCTTTTTAGTGGCGAGAAGAGATTTCTCAGGTGTGAACTTGGTAATTTCCTCGAAGCTCGGAGTGGTCATACCTCTTCTGCCGGGAGTGGTAGGTTTATACTTAATTGTTGCCATTATTCACTCCTCCTTACATCATGCTGTCGAAGAACTCGATGGTATTCGACTTCTCGGTCAGTGTTACAACAGCCTTTTTCCATGCTGCGGTATAACCGGAATGAACACCCATTCTCTTCGGCTTTCTCTTGCAGTTTATCGTGTTTACCGAAGCGACGCTTACTTTGAACGCCTCTTCAACTGCGGTAGCTATCTCCGGCTTTGTCGCGTCGGTAGCAACCTCGAAGACGTACTTCTTCTCCGAAGCGAGATCCATGCTCATTTCAGAGATAATAGGTCTTATGATGATATCACCATAATTTCTCATTATGCGTACACCTCCTCAATTTTCTGCGCCGCCGCCTTTGCAACGACTATTTTGTCCGCGTTAAGAATGTCGTAGACGTTGATATTGTCCGCCTGCGTAGTCTTAACTCCGCAGATGTTTGAAAAGCTTCTTATAACCATAGCGTTGTTTTCTGCGAGGACAACAAGCGTCTTGCCTGTTGCGCCTACGGCGTCAAGCATTGCCGTCATGGTCTTGGTCTTGTACTCGGTTGCCGCAATCTCGTCAACTACAATCATAGAAGAGGAAGCGACTTTGTCGGAAAGCGCGCTCTTGAGCGCTGCTCTCTTTGTCTTCTTATTAAGGTCAATCCTGTATGAACGGGGTTTAGGACCGAGGGCGACACCGCCGTGAGTCCACTGAGGCGAGCGGGTTGAACCCTGTCTTGCTCTGCCTGTTCCCTTCTGTCTCCAAGGCTTTTTGCCGCCGCCCGAAACTTCCGTTCTCGTTTTGGTGGACTGTGTGCCCTGTCTCTGGTTCATAAGATAAGCTCTTACAGCTGCGTGGAGGACAGACTGCTTAACTTCTGCGCCGAATATCGCGTCTGACAAGGTGATCTCGCCGACTTCCTTTCCGGCCATATCAACAACTTTCAAGTTTGGCATTGCGTGTTCCTCCTTCCGTTATGCTTTTACCGTATTGCGAATGAATACGATACCGCCGCGCGCACCGGGAACGGCGCCCTTTACGGCTATTATGTTCTTTTCGGCGTCAACCTTGGCAACACAGAGGTTCTGAACCGTTACTCTCTCGTTACCGTACTGGCCCGCCATCTTCTTATTCTTGAAAACTCTCGAGGGGCTTGATGTAGAGCCCATAGAGCCGACCTGACGGTGGATAGGACCGGTACCGTGCGTCATTCTGAGAATGTGGTTATTCCATCTCTTTACAGCGCCCGTATATCCGTGGCCCTTTGTTATACCGACGACGTCAACCTTGTCGCCCTGCTCGAATTTGTCCGCCGTTATGACATCTCCTACATTATATACGGAAATGTCGTCGAAGCGAAACTCTTTCAAGTGTTTCTTCGCGCTTACGCCTGCCTTCTTGAAGTGGCCTGCGAGCGGCTTGTTTGTTTTCTTTTCGGAAAGATCCTCGAAACCGAGCTGGACTGCGTTATAGCCGTCTGTCTCTTTAGTCTTTATCTGGCAGACGGGGCAGGGACCGGCCTCGATAACGGTTACCGGTATAACATTTCCGACTTCGTCGAAAATCTGCGTCATGCCGATCTTCTTACCGATGATTCCTTTTGTCATCATTGTTTGTTTCCTCCTGTTTCAGTTATTGGTTGCAGAGGGGCGATACCGCCGTTTGCTGCAACATGACATAAAACCTCGCGCGCTATAATAAATATGAAGTCTTGTGAGATCAGAGCTTCACGTCTATTTCAACGCCTGCGGGGAGTTCAAGACCCATTATCGCGTCCGCCGCATCCTTGGACGGGTTAACAAGGTCTATGAGTCTTTTGTGGGTACGCAGTTCAAACTGCTCGCGGCTGTCCTTATCCTTGTGAACAGCGCGAAGGATCGTTACTATCTCTCTTTCCGTGGGAAGCGGAACGGGACCTGCGACGGTGCAGTTAAATCTTTTCGCCGTCTCTACAATCTTCTCTGCCGCAGCATCGACGAGAGTGTGGTCGTAGCTCTTAAGTCTGATCCTTACATTGCCTTTTGCCATTGATTTTTCCTCCTATTAAAAAGTTTTTTAATTTCGCCGACACGCGAAACCTTAAAATAGGTCCGGCAGTTTGTTTCTGTCACACATCGTCGGGCGTTTCTTCCGCCGACGAAATTAAACGGTCCTCACGCAAAGCGCAAGGTCCGGCGCGCCGCGGTGCGTAAACGCAGACAGCGTTCTGCCACCGCAAGCCTGACTGAATCTAAACCTGCCATCGCCCGTTTATCGGACATACTCCACGGAAGTTACCGGTGTGTCTGCACCGCAATCTCCCGCTTCTTCGCACATCATGCCTTGGTATTATATATCAAAAGGCCAATAAAGTCAAGGGTTTTGCGGTATTTTATATGTATTTACAAAATGTTTACATTTACATCTCATATATTGTGTAACATTGAAAATTCACCGCAATATATTGTTTTTTGCATTTTTACAAATGTTAAATTACATTTTCAATTTTAGACATTTTTTGTAAATATTGTCGTAAATTATAAAAATTTGTCTTGACACGGCGAACAACGTATGGTATCATAATGCCAATAGCGAAAAACAATTTACGGAGGAACAAAATGAAAGCTACAGGAATGGTAAAGCAAGTCGACGATATGGGACGCATTGTAATTCCTAAAGAAATCAAAAGAACTATGGGAGTTGAATGCAGAGACTACCTTGAGATATTCGTTGAAGATGACAGAATAATTCTTAAGAAATATCAGCCCGGCTGTATTTTCTGCGGCAATGTCGGTAACACCGAGCTTTTCAAGGGTAAGCTTATCTGCTCCGAGTGCAAGTCGATGCTCAAAAACTGAAAAGCGCAAAAAACTCTCTGCAATTTGCAAAAGGTAGCAAATTGCAGAGAGTTTTTTTATTTTATTCTCCGAATGCTCCCGCGCCGATAGTGCCCTCTTCAAATTCAATATAATTCAAAGCATCGACCGTCTCATCTTCAAGAAGCATCGTAAAATGCAGATGAGGAACTTCCGCGCATTCAATCAATGCCGAATCGCCGACATATCCTATCACCTGACCTGCGGCAACCGACGCGCCCTCATAGAGGTTGTCAGGTCTTTTGTCGGATAGGTTCAGATATACCGAACGCAGACCGCCGCCGTGGCTTACCGTCATACCGTAACCCATAAGCGGATCTTCATATATGCTCTCTATCGTTCCGTCAGCGCAGGAATAAACCTCGCTGTCTATCGGACAGGCAATGTCAAGTCCGTCATGTATGCGGTAATCCTCCATGGTAAGAGAGTACACGGGCATATCTGCGTCATATGCCTTGCTGACATAGCCCTCTGCAGGCAGGGTAAAATCAGCAGGGAGAATTTCTTCTATCTCGTTATCGACCTTAGAGTTTTCAGTATTCTTCTCTGTCTCTTCCGTCTGCTGTACGGTCTCTGCCGCTTGGGTATTATCAGTTGTATTTTCTTCGGGCTGCGACGTTGACTGAATATTGCTTTCTTCGCTTGTGTTTTCGCTCATTTCGGTCGACTTGCTCGGATATTCTCCGTTGATTCTCGCCTTTTTTGCGACCGATATCACTGAAATACACACCACGCTTACAATCATAATCGCAAGGACTATATAAAGTAAAGCAGATAATGCGTTCTTCTTTGTATCTTGTTTCATAATACAAAATCCATCCTTTGTTCTTTTGTCATTATTTTTGACTGCAATGTATGAATTTATGCAATTACGTTTTTTACAAATATTGCGAAAAAACTCGTTTTCTGCTTTTTATTCGGTATTTGTTTTTATAAGTGCCCGGCAAACGACTGAACACATTGTATTAAACCGTAAAAAATCATTGCACCTACCTTCGACCGGCTCCCCATGTAAGTGGAAACATCAGCACTACGCTCGGCTCCCTTGTGTAAAGGGAGCTGTCAGCGAAGCTGACTGAGGGATTGTTTTGTAATATTAAAAGACACCCGAACCCATAAAGATTTGAAACGGCGCCCTATATCATACTCCTCTACATTGCGCGTCTCGCACTTGTGCCACAACCTACTGTCGGATAACCCCACCCATTATGACAACACAAAAACCGCAGGTTGGTTTCCTGCGGTTTTTGTGTTTTTCTCCGTTTAGAACAACATACGGAGATGTTTTTTTATTTTATTCAAAATCAATGACTTTGTTTTTCTCGCCCGACTCGAACGCCGCCTCCATGACGCGCATAACGCGCATCATCTGCGGATGAGTGACAAGAAGCTCCTCTTCGCCGTCTATTGCGCGAACGAAATTACGGTAGTAGTCGTAAACGTCAGCTACGGGACGGGTCCACTCATAGGTCCTTGTCGTCACATCATCTCGCGGTGCCATAGTCTTTGTAAGTCCCGCGGCATGTTCAACAGGGAGCACTTCGCTCTCATGCCAATGAGTGCATTCGACAATTTTGGCATTTTCACGCCAATCGGTTATCATAGCACTTCCTTTTTTGCCCCGCATATAGAAACGCGGCATGGAAATGAAGTTATATGTTCCGACCTCTATATGTGCGCGGCAGCCGTTCTCAAAGAGCAAATGCAGCTTGAAGCCGTCGTCAACCTCTTTTGTCGTTATGTTGTCAAGCTCGCAGTAAACGCTCTTGATCTTCTCGGGAACTATCTGCAGAATCTGGTCAATAAGATGCACTCCCCAGTCGAGAATCATGCCGCCGCCGTGAGCTTTAAGACAGCGCCAATCGGAGGGTATTCCGCGAGAGCCGTGTATACGCGACTCGATGTCAAATACCTCGCCGACAGCTCCCGAATTATATATCTCGCGCATTGCAAGATAATCAACGTCCCAGCGTCTGTTCTGATGAACCGAAAACAGCTTTCCCGATTTATCTGCCGCGTCAAACATTTTCTGCAAATCTGTGCAGGAAAGAGCAACCGGCTTTTCACAAATAACATTTTTTCCTGCTTCGAGACACTTAACAACCGTTTCAAGATGAGAATCGTTCGGTATAGCCACCGTGCATATATCAACCCGCTCGTCGGCGAGCACCTCGTCAAGCGAGCTGTAGGAATATATGCCGTTTGTCTCGGCTTTCCTTTGTTTTTCGGGATCTATATCGTATATTCCGAGGAGATTTACCACTCCGTCCTCAAGAGCATGCTTGACGTGAAAGCCGCCGCCCATTCCACCATAGCCGATAACAACCAAGTTTTTCATGTAATTTTTCCTTTTATTTATTATGCCCAGCTGATACTGCCCGGCTTTTCCTCGCCGATCACCGAGGAGCGTAAAAATTCAACAGCTTTGGAAAGTCCTTCTTCGACGGACATAAGAGAGTCCTCATGTTCTATCGAGAGCACGCCCTCGTAGCCTGCCATACGCAGACTTGATATCATATCGCGCCAATACTGGGCGTCATGACCGTAACCGACCGTGCGGAATATCCACGAGCGTTCCGCTTCGTTTGTATACCGTCTTGTATCCAATACGCCGTTTTTCGCGGTGTTGTAAACATCGACCTTCGTGTCTTTCGCATGGACATGGTATATCGCGCCCTTCAATTCACGAATGGCGGCGACAGGGTCCATACCCTGCCATATAAGATGACTCGGGTCAAAATTTGCTCCTATAACATCTCCCACCGCCTCGCGCAGGCGAAGAAGCGTCGAGGGGTTATACACGCAAAATCCCGGATGCATCTCAAGCGCGATTTTATTTACGCCGTGAGACGCGGCAAATGCGACAGTTTCTTTCCAATAGGGTATAAGAACCTCTTCCCATTGCCACTTGAGCGTTTCACTATAGTCAGGCGGCCATGAGCAGGTAACCCAGTTGGGACGAACCGAGCTTTCGCTGTCGCCGGGACATCCCGAAAAGCCCACTATCGTATCAACGCCCAGCACCTCGGCAAGAAGTATCGCGTTTTTGAAATCTTCGTCATAGCCTTTTGCCTTATCTTTGTTCGGGTGAACGGGGTTGCCGTGGCAGGCGAGCGCCGCTATCTCCATGCCGTGTCTTTTTATCGTATCGGTAAACTCTTTTAACTTTTCCGAATCCGCCAAAAGCACTTTGGGGTCGCAATGGCTTTTGCCGGGATAACCGCCCGCGCCTATCTCCAGCTTTTTAATACCGAGCGCCTCTAACTTGGAAAGGGACTCGTCAAAGGTAAGATATCCGAAAAGGTTTTCAAGTATGCAAATATTCATGGTAAATACCTCGTTATACCTCGGGAATGGTGATTTCAATCTCCCGGCCTATCTCGGCGCTCTTAACGATACCGTCGATTATAGCCTGATTGTATATAATCTGAGACGTGGGAACTGTCGCGCCGCCGCCCGTCTTTACCGCGTCGATAAAGGAGCGAAGCTTTTCATAGAAGAAATCGCAGGAAGGAAGAAGCGGCACTTCGTACTGCATATTCTGACCGCAAATATCTCTATATACAGTGAGAGGACGGGTAAATTCTCCGTTCCAGCATTCGGTGGAGGGAATACGCAGGCCGCCCTTTGTTCCGAGAATAAGCGCGTCGCCTGCGGTGTCCATATTCATCGCCCATGAAATTCTGAAGTCGAGTATAATGTCTCCCTCAAGACGGACAAACGCCGCCGAGAAATCATCCACTTCAAATGCTTTAGCATATTCGGGATGTGACGAATAGTAGTTGGGATCCGTTCCGAAGTACGCGCTCGTATAACCCGAAACGGTAAGAGGCTTCGGATAGCCGACAGCCTGCATGAGCATATCTATAGAATATGCGCCGATATCTCCGACCGCGCCGACGCCGCCTGTGTCCTTTGCGATAAACGACGTGCCGTACGGAGTGGGTATGCCGTGACGGCGGCCGCCGCCTGCCTGAAGGTAATAAACCTTTCCAAGCTCGCCCGAATCGACTATTTTCTTTATCATCTGCATATTCTGACTCATTCTGGGTTGGAAACCGATTGTGAGAATCTTTCCGCTCTTCTTTTCGGCGCGCATAACCTCTATCGCCTCGTCGAGAGTAACGGTGAACGGCTTTTCGAGCATAACGTTAACTCCGTGCTCAAGCGCGTGTATAGCGCAGGGAGCGTGCTGTACATTATATGTACAAATGGAAACCGCGTCAAGGTCCTTTTCCGAGTCCAAAAGCTCAATATCCGAGTTGTATATGCGCGCGCCCTCAACGCCGAAAGCCTTAGCGAACTTTTCCGCCTTGCCGGGTACTATATCAGCCAGAGCGACGATTTCAACGTCCTGCATCTTCTGATATCTCGTAACGTGAGCCTCTGCTATCCAGCCGGTGCCGATTATGCCGACCTTAACCTTTTTGCTCATATCGCGCTCAATAGTTTCTGTGTCATTATACCTGTCAAATTCGTTTGCCATAGTTATATCTCCTTAAGATAATCTATACTCATTTTTGCACATTCAAGTGATGTTTTGCCCATAGAGGGACGGTCCTGTTCTACGATAAGCCATTTTGCCCCTGCCTTTTCCGCGGCGGAAATTATCTCGGGGAAATTCTGCTTTCCGTAGCCGCAGGGACGGAACTCAAACTCCTCGCTGTCTCTGCCGGCGGCATCCTTCTTCGCGTCGTCGATAAAAGCGTACATATTTTCTCCCTTCACTCCCCAATAGTCCTTGAGGTGTACCGTCGGGCATCTGCCCGAATATGAGAGAACATAATCGGCAGGGTTTACGCCGCCGACTGCCGCCCAGCAGACATCAATCTGGGTTTTAAGTATCTTTTCGTCAACCTCCTCATACAAGAGATCGAGAAGGTACTTACCGTCTGCTTTTTCAAATTCAAAATCGTGATTGTGATAAGAAAGGGTTATACCGTACTTATCAAGCTCCTTCGCTATCTCGGTCAGCTTTTTCTTAAATTCCGCAAATCCGTCACGGGTGGGAAGACAAGAAGCGTCGATATGCGGTATAGACAGATTTTTGCATCCGAGCTCGGCGTACGCCGCGCACAAGCCCTGCATATCACCTTCAAATTCCCCGAGTCCTACATGAGCAGATACGGGTGTAAGTGAGTATTTTTCAAGAAGAGCCTTAAGCTCGCCCGCAGTCTTTCCGTAAAGTCCCGCGGTTTCAACTCCGTCGTATCCCATTTCATGAACGGCACGCAAGGTCTTCTCGAGATCCTGTTCCGCCGCATCACGAACAGAATATAACTGCAACGCAATAGGAAGCATAACTTTTCTCCTTTTCATACGCATTATTATCTTCTTATAAGATTAAAGAAGTTTTTATTCTGCTACTTGCATTTTACAATATTGTGGTATATAATTCAAGACATAAACGCAAAAAAAACAGACAAAAATTGCGCAGAAAGAAGAGTTTTTCAAAAAATGTACTTTTCTATAGAGACAAAGGCTTTGCCGCTGTATGCAATAGAGGGAACAGGCCTTTCGGCCGAACCGCATCTGCACACCCATGTCGAGCTTATCTATTTTCTCGGCGGAAAGAGCGTCTGCCGTGCCGATAAAGCCGAGCAAACCGCCGTCGCAGGCGACATATTCATCGCTTTTCCAAACCAAATCCACAGCTATCGCGATATCGTTCGTCCTCCCAACTATCTGCTGATTTTTTCGCCGGATATTTGTTCGGAATTTTCTGATATTTTCCGTTCGGGTATTCCGTCGGAGCCTGTTATACGCGGCGCGGATAAAAGCGGGCGCATTAAGTCAATTCTTGCGGATATAATCAGTGAAAAAGGAAAAGACGATCCTTTTTACGAAACGAGGCGGCGCGCCGAGCTCATGCTCGTGCTTTGCGAAATTTTTCCCAAGCTGAAAATAGAAAAAAGCCGCCGCTATGACGAAAATACGCTAAAGCGTATAATATCATACTGCTATGAAAACTACCGTTCGGATATCAGCCTTTCGAGCGCCGCCGAGTCGTTGGGAGTAAGCGAATATTACATCTCACACGTCTTCAACTGCAAACTGCATATGGGCTTTAAGGAATACATCAACGCTCTGCGAATAAACGACGCCTGCCGAATGCTTAAAGAGGACAAGCTCACCGTGACAGAAGTCGCTCTTGAATGCGGATTTTCCACCTGCCGTACATTTAACCGATGCTTCATGTCGGCAGTCGGCAAGACTCCGAGCGAATACAGAAAATCCGTAAAATAAAAAGCTCCTAAAACAGTTTTGGAGCATCGTAAACAATGATATTTACAAACGCTGTTAAAACGATCGATTTTACAGTCGGTAATCGCTGAATTGCCGCCGAAAATAATTTTTTTATTTCGGCGGCAATTTTCTTATTTAGTCTTTTACATGATTTTTCGCCCAGAATTTCATACTCTGTACGTTTGATGACATCCTCTCGAGAACATCCATAATTTTATAAAATTCTTTTTTCTCAAGGCAATCTATCTCTCCGTCCTGAGTAAGAATCGTGAGCCTCTTTTCAAGCTCCTCAAACTCGCGTATCGAGCCGAGGAGCGAAAGGGTTAGCTCACACAGATTATCGCCGGAAGCAAGGCGTGGTACTATATTTTTCCCGAGCGCACAGAGTTTACTGCAAAAATCATAGCACAGGGTTGGATCTCCGTAAGCCGATGAAAGAGAATATATCTCCTCGGCAAGCGGAGGGGCGTCCCCCCTCTCGATTCTGCCGAGTCTTTCGCTCGAAATTGGAATAATATCGTTTCTTTCTTCGGCAAGCCGCGCAAGCTTGCGCTCGACATCGTTCATGCTCATGCCCGCCCGCTCGCGCGCCGCTCTTATAATACTGTCCTGCATAGTTTCAAAAAATCCCGTTCATTTATTCATATATGCACAAAACCGACGCAAAACCGAGCTTACTTCAGCGCGCGTCGCGCTGTCGCCGGGCAAAAATTCAGTCGCTGTTTTTCCCGAAATTATTCCGCAGTCGTGCATAAGCGTAACCGCCTTTACAGCGTATGCAGAAATATTTTTCTGATCCGCGAACGGAATCGCCGACGTCTCTGGGACAAGGTCTGCATGTGCATAGTCGGCATACCTCTTTAGCATAGCGCACATTTGCTCCCGGGTTATCGGCATATCGGGAGAGAAGGTCGTCGCCGAAGTACCGCTTGTAATACCTGCACGGCTCGCCCATTCTACCGCGCCTGCATACCATGCTCCTCTTTCCACGTCAGTGAAAACACTTGTCACATTATTATCCGTTTTATTTCCGTAAAGCCTTGAAAGCACTGTTACGAACATAGCTCGCGTAGCCTTTGTATTAGGACTGAAAATATGCTTTTCAATTCCCGAGAAAAGACCGTTTTCATAAGCAAATCTCACTGACGTTTCATACCACTGACCTGTCTTTACGTCTAAAAACGGATTTGCCCAGCTTGAGCAGGTTATTTCCTCTCCCGACACCGTGCCCTGATAGTACGGGTCCGTGTCAAGTATGACAAGCTGTGCTTTGAATACCTTTCCTACCGCGTCCTCGGGAAGTATGACGCTTTCGCCGTTTTTGTATACCTCGTCATCGCACAGCCAGTTCAGCTCGTAATCATAGAGGCCGTCATTTATAAATTCTACGCCGCTGTAATCCATAGAGAGAGTCTCTCCGTACTTTGAACTGTCAAAGACAGTCTTTACCTTGCCGCCCACCGTGCGTTTTTCTATCACGGCAGAAGCGGTGAGGCTTCCCTCATAGTCTCCGTAACCCGTAACCGTAAGAGTAAGGGTTTTTCCGATTTGCTCTTTTTGTAAATACAAAGTCGGCTCGGAGCTCAATTTCTCGCCGTCGGCACTCCACTCGTATCTGACCGTTGCGTTTTTGTCAGGAAGTACAGCTCCCACCGTTCGGTCGTATTCTACCTTATCTGAAAAAGCAAGCGTTCCCGTAAGCTTCTTGCGCTTGGGGAAAATTGAAACCGTCCGCAAGGTCCCGTTGTAGCTGCCTGTCGAGTAAACAATACAATAAATTTCACAGTTATAGTCGCTCGCCGTAAAATCATATGAGAGTCCCGTCTTTACAGCCGTGCCGTTTTTATACCATTTTGCGCTGTATGTAGCTCCCGTGGGGTATATGTCGCCTGTGTCAAGAGTGAGAGTCTTTCCTATTCCGACAGTACCTTTAATGCTGATATTTCCGCTGATAGTAGTGTAGCTGTTCGTCCAGGGCAAATCTATTATCTCGGGATAATTGCTTCCCTGCTTCCATCCTGTACCGAGAGAGGAGGCAAGTGACGCGAGCTTGCTTTCGGATATCGCGCTGACGCTTCCGCTTCCGTGTCCTATTCCCGTAGGCGCGGTTCCGTTAAGATAATAGCAGCCTGTACATTCGGTTTTGCTTACCTTATAAGAGCCGGAAGAAAAGGTGACATTGGCTCCCGTGTATGTATATCCGACTGCTCCTCCGACGCTTTCGCCCGAGCCGAGATATCCTGACGAATAGCTCTTACTTACCGTCGAATAGCAACTGCCGTACAGTGAATTTGCACAGTTGTACGCGACAATACCGCCGATATATCTGCCGGCCTTTACCGTACCGCGGTTATATGTATTTGAAACAGTGCTCTTTGCCACCGCGGCAGTTGTGCTGGTCTCTGACTGATTACGGGAAACCACACCGCCCGCGTCAATTCCCGAGCAGACGACCGTTCCCGTATTTCCGCAAAACTCCACTGTGGCTTCCGCCTTGTTAAAGGTAGTCGTATCATTGACTCCGCAAATTCCGCCGGCCGCCGCGTCACTCGCGGTAACAGAAGCCGTATTTGAACACAATGATATTTTTGAAACTGACGACGCTTTAGCGTTTGACTTTGCCGTTTCCGCCTGGTTTGTTCCGCATATACCTCCGACAACCATAACGCCGCTTACATTTTCAGCGTTCGCACAGTTTGTTATGTAGGCCGCGGCGCGTGCGTCCTTTGAAGTTACCGAGCTGACGTAAGAAATGTTAGCGCCTGCAATTCCTCCCGTGTACTTTTCATATCCCTTGACTTTACCTGCGTTAGTACAATTTGAAATGGTACTTTTCACGTCGCCGCTCTCGGTTACTACCTTTGCACAGCCGACAATACCGCCGACATAATTTCCCGTGCCCGTAACAGTACACTCGTTTCTCAAATTTGACAATACGATTTCAGCCGTGGAATTAGTGCTTTTATAAGACGCTCCCGCAATGCCTCCGACATATTCTCCGCCGCTTACGCTTCCCTGAACGGTCAGATTTTTAATTACGCCGCAGTTCATGCCGAAAAGTCCCTGATAGTTTGCACTCGTATTGATATACAAACCGCGGACGACATGGCCGTTTCCGTCAAAGGTACCCGTAAAAGCGTTTCCGCTCGTACCTATCGGCACCCACGTGCCGTAATATGTACCGCGCAAATCTATATCGTTCATAAGTATATATTTGCCCGAAAGATTATTTTTCACATTCACAAGGTCTGCGCGCGTGTATATGGGCGTATAACCCGACGGCACCGTCTGCGCCGAACTGCCCGAAGCAACGGACGGTATATAAAGCGAAAAGACGAGCATTACGCACAAAAGCGCTGATATTATTCTTTTTTTCATATTTCCTCCCAAAATTAACAACGGCGGCAATCGGAAAATTTCCGAATTTATGCCGTAAGCTATATAACATAATAATTCTATCATAATGTCTCACTTTTTACAATAAACAATGATAAATTTACTATTAATTATAGGTCGAACTCTGTCGTGTTTCGGGCGATTTTCTTATTATGTCTTATTAAAACAGCAAAACGGCAGGTCCTCTCGCAAATAAAGCGAAGGCCTGCCGTTTTATTATCCTGATATTTTATTCATCCTGCGAACGCTGCTGTCTGATTTCCTCAAAACAAGCGCTGCAGTAAATAGGTCTGTCGTCTGTGGGCTTAAAAGGAACTTTTGCCTCTCCGCCGCACTTTGAGCAAACGCCTACAAAGTATTCTCTTGCAGGTCTTGCCGCGTTCTTGCGAGCTATACGGCATTCCTTGCATCTTTTCGGTTCGTTCTGATACTGTTTTTCAGCATAGAACTCCTGCTCTCCGGCGGTAAAAACAAATTCTTTTCCGCAGTCAACGCATGTTAATGTTTTGTCCTCGAACATTTTAATACCTCTCTTT
>CAMGCN010000005.1 GCA_946040935.1 uncultured Clostridia bacterium
CACCTAAGCCTTCGTCGGCAGCGTCAGATGTGTATAAGAGACAGATATATAAGCGTGTGCTTCTCAAACTTTCAGGGGAAGCTTTAAGCGTAGGCGGAACGGGAGTTCTGAATTTTGAAATTGTAGATAAGATATGCAAAGCGATAAAGGAACTGTCGGACAGCGGCACTCAGGTTGCTCTTGTAGTCGGCGCAGGAAATATATGGCGCGGACGTTCGAGCGGGACAATGGACAAAACTCGCGCTTGTTTGCATTTTTAGGATCCTGCTTAATCTGTGCGATAAGAACAGCCTTTTCCTCGTCGATTGCGCTTTGAGGAACATCTTCCTTTGTTGCGTATGCGGGACTCATAGCTGCTATCTGAAGCGCAACATTCTTTGCACATTCTGCGAACTTATCGTCCGTTGCAACGCTGTCGTCAGCATTGAACTTAACGATAACGCCCGTTGCGCCGAGGCCGTGGATATAGGTGCTCATTACACCTTCGACAACCGTGAAACGGCGAATGGAGAGCTTCTCACCTATAACAAAAGTCTTATCATTGAGTTCGGCTTCAACTGTATTTGCCGTTCCGTCAAAAGGAAGAGCCATAAGAGCGTCAACGTCAGCCGGTCTCTCCTTAAGGATAGTTCTGAGTATTCCCTTTACAAATTCCGAGAAAGACGCGTTTTTAGCAACGAAATCCGTCTCAGAGTTAACCTCAACCATAGCCGCGGTTTTCTTGTCATCGGAAAGCATAATGTCAACAAGGCCTTCAGCCGCAACTCTTCCCTGTTTCTTTGCCGCTACGGCAAGACCTTTTTCACGAAGAATCTTCTTTGCCGCCTCAAAGTCTCCCTCAGCCTCTACAAGCGCCTTCTTGCAGTCCATCATACCGCAGCCCGTAGCTTTTCTGAGTTCGGCAACCTGACTTGCACTAATATTTGCCATACTTTATTCCTCCTAATCTGATTATTCAGCCTCGGCTTCGGTTTCAACCTCAGCTTCAGCGGAATTTGCCTCGTCCTCTTCAGACGCTTCCTCTGCCTCGGGAGCGTCTTCGCCCTGCTTGCCCTCGAGGACAGCGTCAGCGAGAGAAGACGAGATGAGCTTAATTGCTCTGATTGCATCGTCGTTTCCGGGTATTACATAGTCTGCATCATCGGGGTCGCAGTTTGTATCAACTATTGCAACAACGGGGATGCCGAGCTTCTTTGACTCGAGAACGGCGTTTCTTTCTTTATGAGGATCAACGATAAATACACAGTCGGGAAGGCCGGGCATATCCTTGATACCGCCGTAGTTCTTTTCAAGCGCGTCCATCTCTTTTAAGAGTGCCGCAACTTCTTTTTTAGGAAGAAGATCGAACGTTCCGTCCTCCTGCATCTTGTTGAGAGCGTTAAGACGTGCTATACTTCTCTTAATAGTTTTGAAGTTGGTAAGCATACCGCCCGGCCAACGCACATTGACGTAGTACATACCGCATCTCTGTGCCTCCTCCTTGATAGCGTCTGCCGCCTGCTTCTTTGTTCCGACGAAAAGCACATTGCCCTTTTCAGCGGCAACGTCGCGTACAAACGCATAAGCCTCGTCGAATTTCTTAACGGTTTTCTGAAGGTCGATAATATATATACCGCCTCTTTCGGTGAAGATGTACTCAGCCATTTTAGGATTCCATCTTCTTGTGTGGTGTCCGAAATGAACACCTGCTTCAAGCAACTGCTTGATTGAAATAACAGACATTTTTATGTCCTCCTTCGGTTTGTTCCACCACGGCGCCACTTCCGCTTTACGGAACCGATAGTACACCGTGTGTGATATATTTTTCCGGGTTATTACCCAGACTCGGCAATTATACCACAAAAAAACAATAAAATCAAGCCTTCACAGAAAAAAACCGCCGAATTATTTTTAATCCGACGGTTTATCTTATTTTTCTTTTCGCACTTGCGGCATAGTCGGCTTTACAAGTATTGTATCGTCGCCGATTTTCTCAATATTGCACCAGGGGATATTTATCATATCCGGTTTTTTGAAGCTGAAAAACTTATTACACCCCGGAACGATTATCGAAAGAATGCACCCGTTACATATATCAACCGTTAAATCGCATATGTACCCGAGACGCCTTCCGTCACAGACGCTGATAACTTCCTTTTCCTTCAGCTCGTCTATGGTACATCCCGGTATCTTTACAGAATTATGCATATCAAACCGCCACTGCCTTCATTAAATATCCGCTGCAGGGTTTCGGCAAGTTTCTTTCTCGACTCGGGCGACATATGCTCAAGCTTTCCGTGAAGTCCCTCGTTTACAAGGTCATATAAGCTCTTTCCGAATATGTTTGAGTTCCATATCGCCTTGGGATCCTCGTCAAACTCATTCATGAGATAATTGACAAGCTCTTCCGACTGTTGTTCCGTACCGACCGCGGGATTTATCTCTGTCTCTATATCCGCTTTAATAAGGTGAATAGACGGTGCGCTGGCGCGGAGCTTCACTCCGTAGCTTCCCTGTCTCTTTACTATCTCGGGTTCGGCGAGCTTCAGGTCCTTTACGTCGGGCATTATTATGCCGTAGCCGCTCTCTTCCACCTCGTCAAGCGCCTTTGCCACCGAGTCAAAGCGACGCTTCTGACGCGACAGCTCTATGATAGAATACATGAGGTCTTCCTCGCCTTTTATCTCCGTTCCGGTATATGAGCTTACAATATCATAAAACACGTCGTTTTTGAGTTTTGCGCTCATAACGACTCTGCCGCTTCCTGCATCAAGCCGTTCTACCCCCGCGCTTTCTACGCTGTCGTTTTCGAGCAGTATAGAGCTTGCGCTCTTCGCGTCCTCAAGAGTATGCGCATTTGCGGCACATTTTTTTGCCGCGTTAAAGAGGCTGTTTTTCAGCTCGCTGTCATCGCCGAGACAGGAAAACCAGCGCGGAAAGGCAAACGCCATTTCCTTTATCGGAAATTCCTCAAGCATCATGCTCATAATAGAGTTGACATCTTCCTCGCTCATTGAAAGACAGTTAATAAGAGCCACGGGTGCGTTATATTTGCTCTCAAGGGAAAGCGCGAGCTTCGCCGCCTCCTCAGACTGAGGCTCGGCGCTGTTAAGTACAATTACAAAAGGCCTGCCGTACTTTTTTAAGTCGGCTATTATCTCTTCTTCCGGCTTTTCGTAATCCGCGCGTTCAAGTTCTCCGAAGCTCCCGTCCGACGTCACGGCGACGGCGACTGTAGAATGCTCGCTTATTACTTTCATTGTGCCGAAGCGGGAAGCTTCCTCAAAGCTCATTGCGCTTTCGCTCCACGGCGTCATGACCATACGCGGCTGTGCCTGTTCAAAATAACCGAGCGCGCTCTCTACAGGGTAACCGACGCAGTCGATAAGCTTAACCGAAAGCTGTATGCCGTCTCCGAGCGACACCTTGACCGCTTCATCGGGTATGAACTTGGGTTCTGTCGTCATCACCGTTTTTCCCGAACCGCTCTGGGGCATACAGTCTATGGCGCGTTCCTTTTCAAACGAGTTTTCAATATTCGGAACGACGATATCCTCCATAAACTTCCTTATAAACGTACTCTTTCCTGTTCTTACTGCTCCGACAACTCCGATATATACGTCACCGTTTGTCCTTTTTGCTATATCCTTATAAACCGATGTTTCTATCATTGTGCACCTCCGTATTTTCACTTAACAATATGAAGGGCAAAATGATAATATGAATAGGGGCTGTAAAAAAACGTGCAGAACGAAGGAAAATCAGTTTGCGGCGTCGGCAAATCCGACGCCGCAAACCCTCACGACGGCGTACCATGTACGCCGAGCGGTAATTTTCGTTTGCAGTTCAAGGAATATTCATCAAGCGACAAAGCAAGATTTCAGCCGAAAATATCCGCCGCAAATCAAGTATATCTTTCCTTGAGGGCTCTGCGTTATTTTTTTACAGCCCCATTACTTTTCTTAAGTTTTACGGTTATTGTGAATATACCCTCCTCGGTCTTTGTAGTGAGAACTCCGCCTGTCTTTGCAAGAATCCGGCGACAGCTCTTAAGTCCTATTTTTGTACTCGCTGTTTTCAGCGCCTCACGGTTTACATAGTTGGAAACAGAAACCGAAGCAAACTTTTCATCATCTGTAATAGAGATTCTTATGGGCTTTGCCTTATCGGCATACTTCTGTATGTTTGAAAAGATATTGTCAAACACACGGCAAAGCATATCCGTATCTGTTTCTATGGCAAACTTATTATATGTTTCATCATAAAGATTATCAGTCTCGAAAATATATCCCTTATCTTCAAGGGCATACACATTCTCTGATATCATTTGAGCAAGAAGCTGGAAGCCGTCCTCATACATCTCCACGCCCATACCTTCCCTCTGCTCGGGATTCTTAAACGCCGTAAAATATTCAAACAGCTTGTCTGACATTGACTTAATCTGATATGACTTATCGAGGCATTTCTTAATATATTCGTCTTTTTGTTCAGGCTTTGAATACTTTGACGATTCGATAATCTCAAGATATCCGATAAGTGCGGAAAGAGGCGTTCGCAAATCGTGCGACATTGCCGCTATAAGCTCTCTGTTTGCGGCGTAAGCCTCCTTTTCCGAATTCAGCTTATCAATGAAAGAAACACGCAAATCCTCAACGCTTTGTGCAAGCTCTGCTATCTCGTCGGTTCCTTTAACGGTAACGGCTTTTTCAAGCATACCGTTTTCTATCTCGGTAACCTCGGACGAAAGGGCGTTTATATAAGAAATCCTGCCGTGCATAAACCAATATATAAGAAATGCAAAAAACAAAAGCGCAACCACGGCTGATATCAATGTGAAAATCAAATCCAGTCTGTCGTATCTGCCCACGGCTACCCATACAGACGCAACATTATCTGTAAATCTGACCTCTGTCGAATTCCAATAGTAATTATTTTCCGACTCGTCGTAGCTGATACTGTTTTCAGCGGGATCGTCCGAGTTGAAGACGCGCTCGCTGTCTACGAATACACGCAATATTTTGATATCGTTTCTGTTTATCCATTTTGACAGGGAGCTCATGTCCTCGGTGGACATCTTGCTGCTCTCTACATAATCGGCAACCTGCTCGAGCTTTCCGTTCAGATAAACGGTCCTTGAGTACCAGGTTACTGTCTTCGCACCGCATAAATATAAAACAAAAAACAAACCGCAGGAAAGAATAAGCGCGCCGAACACGGATAGTATAAACTCCGTTCCCAGGCGTGATTTTATTCTACCTGCGCTGTGTTTTTCCTTACTCAATCCTATATCCCTTTCCCCATACTGTCTTTATATATTTAGGATTTTGGGGATTATCCTCTATCTTTGTTCTGAGTTTTCTTATATGCACCATGACCGTATTATTCGACGCGTAATAATACGGCTCGTCCCATATACTCTCATATATATTCTGTATTGTGAAAATCTTCTTTCTGTGCGTCGCCATTAAAAGAAGAATTTTGTATTCTATATCGGTTAAAGTAATTTCGGTATCGCCCTTAAAAACTTCATTATAGTTTTTGTTTATTACAAGGTCGGATATCGTAATGTGAGAATCGTCTTCCTTTGTTTTGCCGTTATACGTATAAAAACGGCGAAGCAACGCTTTCACACGTGCAAGAAGCTCATTATAGGAAAAAGGCTTTGACAGGTAGTCGTCTCCTCCCGAGGAAAAACCCATCGCTTTATCCGAGTCAAGAGTCTTGGCGGTAAGAAAAAGAATCGGCACAAAAGATTTTTCCCGTATTTCGGAACAAACCTTATACCCCGATATACCCGGCATCATAACGTCGAGTATAACCAGGTCAAATGTGTCGTCAAATTTTTCGAGCGCCTCCGCTCCGCTTCCGACAGCAACGACATCATATCCCTCCCCGCCGAGGAATATGGATATTACCTCAAGCAGGTCGGGATTATCATCGACAACAAGTATTTTATTTTTCATGTCCCGCCCCTTTATTTTGTAATATAAAATCGGTCATCGCAGGATTTGCAACAGGTGCATGCATTATCGGCTTCCACTCTATCTTAAAGAACAGAGCATATATTGAAACAGGAATATAGGTAAACATAAACAGCGGGAAACTGAAAAGATACATTATCTTTTTATATCCCTTACAGCATATATAATCCCACTCGGTAATAAGGGTAATCAGGCCCATGAGGAAGAACATACCGTAAAAACCGAAGAGCGCCTGAAGAAGAAGCTGTCCGAGCTTGGCAAAAGCAGGGTCTCCTACTGCGCCCGCAAAAGCAAATGCAATTAAATCAACTATAAAAGTAACCACCGTAAAGAGAGTAAGCGGACCTATCGTTACGAGCATATCGTAGTTTGAAAAACGCTTTGACTTAAAAATCGACTTAAAGAGTTTTGCGCCGTATTTGAGAAAGACCTGATAAAAGCCTTTTGCCCATCTGCTCCTCTGTCTGAAAGACTGAGAAAGCTTTGTCGGCTGTTCGTCATAAATAACCGCTTTATCGGCGTAGCCTACAGTCTCTCCGTTTATAACATTTGATATAGTAAATTCAATGTCTTCGGTGAGAAGATAATATCTCCACCCTTTATTTTTTCTTATTATTTTATCGCTGATGAGAAAGCCCGTGCCTGAAATCGCGCAGCTGTTTCCTAATATCATACGCGAATTATTAAGGTATCTCGCCTCGCGCAAAAACCAAAGAGAGGACGCGGCGGAAATCCAGTTTGAGTCATAATTCTTTGAATTACGATAACTTGTAACTATACCGTATCCGCTGTCAAAAACAGCGTTCATTTCCTTAATATAGTTCCTATCAAGAATATTATCCGCGTCAAATACTATAAATCCTTCATACTTTTCATATGCGTACTCGGTATATATCTTCTTGAGTATAAAATTGATTGCGTAGCCTTTGCCGACATGCGTGGTGTCGTTTCGCTCATATACGCGGGCTCCGCCCCTGCGTGCGACGTCCGCTGTCGAATCGGTACAGTTATCGGCAACGACATAAATATCGACAAGCTCCTCGGGATAATTCTGCGAATGGATGCTTTCTATAAGCTCACCTATAACATTTTCCTCGTTTCTGGCTGAAATGAGAACGGCAAACTTATGATTTTTCTTTGCAATATATCTCGCCGGCTTTTTTACAAGAGAAACAAAAACGTAAAAATACTGATAACAGAAAAACAGTGTGAACACCGCAAACATTATAAAATTAATCCATATAATTAAATTCATTGCATATCTCCTCAATGTATTTATTCAAACGTGAATATCATACATTGATATAATATTACAACAAGCTTAAATACTACCTTATGAATTTCTTAAAATTTCTTAATTTTTCAGTCGTTTACGTCAGTATTATGTAAAAAAGCAGACATAAAGTCTGCTTTTTTACCTTAAACACTTAATTAAATGCTCATCCGACCAGAATAATCCATAATACCACAAGACTATTGTTAGGGAATAATCTAAAAGCAGAACGGACTAAACTTTTAAAGCTTCTTTATGTACCAAGCGCCTCCGGATGCAAAATGCGGCTTGTCCGCGATAAAATTCAATTTAATGAATCAGTCGAAATACCGGTCGTATGACCCGTTGTCGTTAAAATACGCATCTGTGTACCATACGTCATCTCCACTATCATTCGTAGTGTAAACTGTCGTCGACACAATCATAATATCGTCCGATACAAACTCTTCGACTAAAGCCGTTGGCAATTCGAAGATTTTCTTCATCGTAGTCAGATCATCTCCTTTCCGTATTATTCGCTGAGGTTTAGCAGGGTGTACATCCCCATACTATCTGTTAATATAATACAACAAATCGTTCAAAAAATCAAGAGATTTTTATAAATTGTTAAAAAAGCGTCAGCAATTTGCCAGAATCGTACATAAAAGAGAATATGTTCTCCCAAAAGAGTCGAGCGACATACGCTCTCTCGTTGTGTGAACATCGAAAATGTCAGGACCTATTGAAATGATATCTGCTTGCTCTCCCATTGCGCCTGAAACAAATCCGCATTCGACCCCTGCATGAAAAGCGCAAACACGAGCTTCCTTTCCCGTCTGCTTTTTATATAAATCCCTGTAAAGGTCGATAAGAGCGCCTTTGTCCGACCCCTGCCAGCAGGGATAATAACCTCCCCTTTCGAGCTCGGCTCCGCAGAGATATGAAGCCGCCTCGTAATGCGCCGCATATTCATTAAGTCTTGCAGCGGTGTTAAATCTGAAAAGATAGGTAAGCTCGATTTTATCTTCGCAGGTTTTGACAGCGCCGAGATTTGATGATGCGTCTGCAAGCCCCTCGATTCTGTTTGACATGTTAAGCAGGCCGCTCGGAGAAAGAAGCGCGCAGGATATTATCTTGTGAGTCTGTGCAAAGGTCACGGCTTCATGGGCGTCTTCCGCTTTTTTTGCACGTATTTGCATTTTTCCGTCATCGTAACTCAAGGTAGTGCGTATTTCCGATAGGAAATCAGAAATATCGTCACGCAGCGTTTTGTAGTCGGGGTATGTTATCACAGCCTCCGACTCACGTGTTATGACATTGTGCTTTTCCCCTCCGTTTACCGAAACTATACCGAAAGGATTACGTGAATACAAGTGAGAAAGGAGAAGAAACATCACATCGTTTGCATTTCTTCTGCCGAGCTTGACATCGGCTCCCGAATGACCTCCGCAAAGTCCCGAGACCGTAACGGTAAAGGTTTTGTCGGTGTTCTTGACTTTTTTAAGCAAATGACGGATATAAATATTTTGTCCGCCTGCACATGATACAACTGCCTCTCCCTCTGTTTCAGAGTCAAGATTGACACAGCGCTTTGAGCTGATATGCGAATAGTCAAAGCCGCTTGCGCCGCTCATGCCGACTTCTTCGTCTGAAGTAAAGAGACATTCGAGCGCCGGATGAGAAAGCTCGCTGTCATCAAGTATTGCAAGCATTATGGCAACCGCGGCTCCGTCGTCGGCGCCAAGGGTAGTGCCGTTTGCGCGAAGAAACTTGTCATCGTAAACGAGCTCTATCGGATCTTTTTCAAAATCATGTTTAACCCCTTTATTAGCTTCGCACACCATATCCATATGGCCCTGAAGCATAATAGGAGCGTCGTTTTTTCTGTCAGGGGAAGCGCATTTATATATTACTATATTATTAAGCTTGTCTCTGTAATATGAAAGCTTGCGCTCGCAGGCAAACGATTCGAGATAATCGGCAATTCCCTTTTCGTTTCCCGAACCGCGCGGAATTTTTGATATTTCTTCAAAAAAAGCAAGAGCTTTTTGCGAGTTGTTGTTTTCGCTTGACATAATCTGTCTCCTCATAAAAATAAGCATTCAAAGTAATAAGCACCGGCAAAGCCGGATGGTTTTAAGAAACCAAACTAATCAAAAAGCAACAACCTAAGTTATTGCTTTTTTGTCAGTTTAATTCAGTCTCGGTAGCCCTGCGGATGTGTGCTGTGCCATTTCCACGCCGTAGCAATAATCTCTTTAATGCCGTATTCGCGTTTCCAGCCGAGCACTCTCTCCGCCTTTTCGCTTGAAGCGATAAGAACGGGCGGATCTCCGGGACGTCTTTCGTTTATCGAAGCGGGAATAGGTTTTCCCGTAACCTCACGCGCGGCATTCAGTATCTCAAGGTTTGAGTAACCGCCGCCCGAGCCGAGGTTAAAGGAATCCGAACAATTATTTTTTATCATATATTCCATTGCGAGGATGTGCGCCTGTGCAAGATCGCTTACATGTATATAGTCACGAACACAGGTGCCGTCTTTCGTCGGATAGTCGCCGCCGAAGACAGAAAGCTTCTCGCGTTTTCCCGCCGCAACCTGAAGCACGATAGGAATAAGGTGAGTCTCAGGCCTGTGGTCTTCGCCTATATCACCCGACGGATGAGCGCCCGCAACATTGAAATATCTGAGACATATACTGTTTATTCCATAGGCAACTCCGAACCATTTAAGCATCTTTTCCATTGCAAGCTTTGTCTCGCCGTAGGTGTTTATCGGATTCTGCGGCGTCGTCTCTGAAATCGGAATTTCGTCAGGTTCGCCGAATGTGGCCGCGGTCGATGAAAATACAATGTTTTTTACATCATGCTTTACCATGCTGTAAAAGAGATTCATACTCTGACAGACGTTATTATTATAATATTCATAAGGCTTCTCCATGCTCTCTCCGACGAGCGAAAAAGCGGAAAAGTGCATAACACCGTCAATTTTATTTTCGGAAAAAATCTTGTCCATCAATTCGCCGTTGCCGATATCTCCGACATAGAGCTTGGTGCCCTTCACCGCGTCGGCGTGGCCTTTTACAAGGTTGTCAACGACGACTACGCCGTAGCCCTTTTCTTTAAGCGCGGCAACCGCATGGCTTCCGATATAGCCTGCTCCGCCTGTAACGAGTATATTCATTATTTTCTACCGCCTTTCAGATATTTTTCGAGCGCCTCTCTTATCTGCCCCGCGTTTCTTTCGGGAGAGGACGGATTACAGCATGCCCATGCGCCCGATTCGCTCGAAGCACGGAACTGCTGTGTGTTTGCCCCTCTCATAGGGGGAAGCATCTCGATATGAAAATGATAGTAGTTATCAGGATTTTCGTGATAGTTTACGGGGGCGTTGTGCATACACATCATATACGGGAAACGCGTGTCAAACAAGCTGTCGTACGCGCCAGTCACATTCTGTATTATCTCGCCGAGGTCGTCCTTGTCTTTATCGTCAAACCGGGCTATACTGCTCTTATGTCCTTTAATGCTGATATTTACACCGTAAGCGTAATCGGCAAAAAAAGGAACATACGCAATAAATCTTTCATTCTCAAAAATAACACGCTCGCCAAAGCGTTTTTCCTCTGCGTCTATATCGCAAAAAAGGCACTTGCCTGTCTTTTCGTAATACTCCTTTGCCGAAGCAAGCTCGGTTTCAAGCTTTTTCGGAATGAAAGAGTAGCCGTATATCTGACCATGGGGATGCGGCTGTGTCACGCCGACCGCCTCGCCACGGTTTTCAAATATATATACATATTTAATCTTCTCATCGGAAGAAAGGTCAACAAATCTGTCCTTCCACAAATCGACAAGCTTTCTCATATGCTCGCGTGAGAGACCGTGAATGGTTCCGTTATGTTCGGGAGAGAACAGTATCACCTCACACTTGCCGTAAGTCGGCGCAACTTTATATAAACCTTTTGCCTCCTCGGTAAAAGGAGTATCCTCCTCGGGCGGATTTTTTGAAAGTGCAGGAAAATCGTTATCGTACTTGAGTACCGTATATTCCTCCGGCACTTTTCCCGAGCCCGGACAAAAAGGACAGTAGTCCTTGGGCATGACAGGACGCTTTGCCCTATTTGACACTACCATTACCCAATCCTTAATAATCGGGTTCCATCTTAATTCTGCCATGATAACACCTATTATATGCAATTAATATAAAAATACTACCTGGTAATTATATCACAGCATCTAACGCATTTCAACACATTTCTTAACAATTCTTAAGAAATCTTAACTCTTTATTAACGGGAACGAGAGTCGAGATAATTTTGCAAAATAATCTGGGCGGAAAGGGTATCAATAACCGCTTTTCTGTCAGAGGCTCTGGTGTTTGTCGCGTTAAGATAATTACTTGCCGCCATAGTCGTGCATCGCTCGTCAAACATTTGCGTTTCAATGCCCGAAACTTCGGAAAGAAGCTCGGCAAACGCACATGCCCTTTCGGATCTCGGTCCGCGGGTGCCGTTCATGTTTATGGGATTTCCCACAACTATGAGAGAACACCCTTTCTCATTTGCGATATCTGCAATTTTTTTTGCGAGTTTATTCTTTCCGTCGGCCGTCACCGTCTCGAGCCCGAAAGCAAATTTTCCGCTCTCGTCGCTTACGGCAAGTCCCGTCCTTTTGTCTCCGAAATCTACTGCTAATACTTTCAAAATCCCATTTGCCTTTCTTCAATAACGCCCTCGTAAACCTCGTCAATAAACTCGAGAAAATCCGCATATACTTCATCGCGGTTTGTTTCATTAAGTATCTCATGACGGCAGTTGTCATAGAGCTTACATTTCAGGGTGCAAAGCTCGGCGTCACGAAGAAAGTCGCGCACTATCTCAAAGCCCTTGCCGTAATCGCCAACCGGATCGTCCCTTCCGGACGCGAGAAAAACAGGCAATCCCTTGGGAACCTTCTGCGCCCAATCAGATGACGAAATTTCCCGTAAAAGCTTAAACATCTCATTATACGCGCCTACAGTAAAGCTGAAAGTACAGCGAGGGTCCGCGGCATATGCTTCCCTGATTTTTTCATCTCTTGTAAGCCAAGCATATTTTCCCTCGTTCGGAAAGCGTTTATTATAACTTCCCATGGCAATCTTTTCAACCATCGTACTGCGATATCTCTTTCCGCGTAACGCGCCGATAAGCGAGGTAAGAAATATTCCCGCACCGAGAGGCACGTTTCCCCCGCTGGTTCCCGAAATTATCACTCCGTCGATATGCTCACCGTAAACGGTGATGTATTTACGCGCGATAAAAGAACCCATGCTGTGTCCTAAAAGGATGTACGGAACACTCGGGTATTTCTTTTTCATTATTCCGTTAAGAATATCAATATCAGATACGAGGGTGGCTATGCCGCCGTCACCGAAAAATCCCCAATCATCGGACGCAGACGACGCGCCGTGACCTACATGGTCGTTTCCGCAGACCGCGATTCCCTTTTCACACAGAAAAGACGCAAAATCCTCGTATCTTTCAATATGCTCTACCATTCCGTGGCTTATCTGCACAACCGCGCGCACGGGCATATCGGGAGTGTAAACATAATACGCAATATCGTTTGTTTTGTTACTTGACTTAAAAGTATTTTTTGTTTTATTCATCTTCATCTCCTATGTCAAATGACACTTCGTTTACCTTTGCAAACCGTTCGATTTCCTCACTGCTCGGAAAGAGGGATTCACCCTTGGCGCGAGAGGCCGTAAGCGCCGAAAATACATTTGCAAACTCACACGCGCCGTTATATGTTCTGTGTTTTAAGAAATAGCTGATAAACGCCGTATCAAAGGCAATATCGGCAAATTTTGCGTCGGTTTGTTTTAGTTCAAAGGCCTGAACCGCTCTGTAATATTTTCCCGTTGATATAAATATTCCCTTTATGCCGCGTTTTATCACCACGCATTTTAAGTGCATTTTGTTGCGGAGCATGACAGACGCTTTCATGCAGCCCTCGATAGTCGCCGCGGAAACACCCGTATATGCTTTTACATCCGATTCGTTAAGGAAAAGGGTATCAACATTCAGAAGTTCCGCCATATCTATATCTCTCTTTACGGGAGAGGCGCTTAAAAATACCGGAATGTTTCGCTTTGAAGCGAAAACCGTCGCGCAGTCGGCAGTTTCGGAATTTACGTCAAAATTCAGATACACCGCGTCGGGATGTGATGTAAACGCATCCTCTACATCGCGTTTCGTTATGCGCGAGGCGGCGCCGGGAAATTCCACTCCCCTTTTAGATATATCGTCCGTTAAGGTCATATTAACCGAAGTTTTTATCCCCTTTGTCGGCAAAAGAAAACGAAGATCCGCTCCCGATAGTGAAAGACGTTTTTTAATACGCATAGCGTTATTATCGTCTCCTATTCTTCCGAGGAGTATGGGACACAAATCAAGAGCCCCGAATGAAAAACAGGACATCGCGCCCCTTCCGCCCACATCCTCGGTAAAAGCGCTCGCACGAACCGTCTCACCCGACATAGGCATACCGCCGATTTCAAAGGAAATCTCAAGAGACGTATTTCCGATAACAAGAACACGCGGCTTAACCATTTGCAAAACTCCGTTTCTGAACTTTTATATGTATAATTTTAACACACTCGTAATCTAAAATCAATATTATACCGCACTTGACTTGATATCTTATTATGTAGTATAATGTAATATCTTTTAACAAAGGACGTAATAACGATGAAAAAAAATATAATCCTTTTATTTTTGGCTCTCGCTCTTGTCTTATCGCTTGTTTCCTGCACCAAGTCGGCGGACGAGCCGGAGGGTATGCAGAGCTGTCTCTTATACACATCTCCGAGCCCACGAGACGCTACGC
>CAMGCN010000006.1 GCA_946040935.1 uncultured Clostridia bacterium
GTCTCGTGGGCTCGGAGATGTGTATAAGAGACAGCGCCGGCGGTTATCTGAATTTCAGGTTAAGCTCGGTTTTTTATTCACAAACTGTAAATAAAGTGATTGCCGACGGTGCGAAATATGGCTCGAGCGATATCGGAAAGGGAAAGACGGTTGTGATTGACTACTCTTCTCCGAACGTCGCAAAGCCTTTTCATATCGGACATCTGGGCACCACGGTAATCGGCCACTCAATTAAGAAAACGCACGAGTTCATGGGATATAATTGCGTGGGTATCAATTACCTCGGCGACTGGGGAACCCAGTTCGGAAAGCTCATTTGCGCTTATAAAGAATGGGGAAGCCGTGAGGAAATCGAGAAGGGCGGAATTGACAAGCTGGTAGATCTGTATGTGAAAATTAATAATGCGATAGGCGAGGAGGAGAAACAGGGCGTCACTATCCTTGCCGACAAGTCGCGTGCAGAGTTTCGCAAGATGGAGCAGGGGGACGAAGAAAACCTCTCTCTTTGGAGATGGTTCGTTGACATTTCACTTGCAGAATATGAAAAGACATATAAACAGCTCGGAATAACTTTTGACAGCTATAAGGGCGAAAGCTTTTATACCGATAAGATGCCTGCACAGGTTGAAAGACTGCGTGAGAAGGGGCTTCTCAAGATTGACGACGGCGCGTCGATAGTCGATTTGTCTGAATACAATATGCCGCCCTGTCTAATTCTTAAAAAGGATGGCTCGACTCTTTATCCGACGCGGGATATTGCCGCCGCGGTCTACCGTAAGGAAACATATAATTTTGATAAGTGTATTTACGTTACCTCGGCAGGGCAGAGTCTGCATTTTGCACAGTGGTTTAAGGTCATAGGCCTTATGGGGTACGACTTTGAGGATGAGCTTGTTCATGTTCCGTACGGTACAGTAAGCATAAACGGCGCTAAACTCGCCACAAGAACGGGAAATGTTATTTTGCTTCGCGATTTGTTCTCTCTTGCGATTGAAAAGGTCTCTCAAATAATGGAGGAGAAAAATCCCGGACTTGAAAACAAAGAGGAAACGGCAGAAGCTGTCGGAGTCGGCGCTATCGTATTTTACTATCTTTCCAACTCCCGTATTAAGGATATAAACTTTGTGCTTGAAGACGCGCTCTCATTTGAGGGTAATACAGGTCCGTATGCACAATATACTTATGCGCGTACATGCTCGATACTTGAAAAGGCAAACGGAGTTCCAACGGGAACTGTTTCGTGTGACGATTTCACAACCGATGAAGAAAAGGAACTTGCGAAAACTCTGTCGCTTTTCGGCGAAAAGGTGTACAGCGCCTTTCGCGAGTACGAGCCGTTTATTATAACAAGGTACATTCTCGATGTATGCGCCGCGTTTAATAGATTTTATCATGAGTGTCAGATTATTACTGCCGAAGACGAGAAGACGCGCCGTGCGAGGATAATTCTCACGGCGGCGACGCGTCAGGTGCTCTCAAACGCATTTGACCTCATTTGTATGAAAAAACCCGAAAAAATTTAAGGAGGCAGCCATGTCAGGACATTCCAAATGGAAAAACATAATGCACAAAAAGGAGAAGACCGACGCTCAAAGAGCAAAAGTTTTCACGAAGATAGGAAAGGAAATCGCTATCGCTATACGTGAAGGCGGAGCGGATCCCGAGTCTAACTCAAAGCTTAAGGACCTTATTTCAAAAGCAAAAAGCAATAATGTTCCTAATGATAATATCGAAAGAATTATCAAAAAAGCGGCAGGCGCAGACAATGCGAACTATGAAGAGATTTACTATGAGGGCTATGGGCCCTCGGGTGTTGCCGTAATAGTATATACCACTACCGATAACAGAAACAGAACCGCTTCGGATATGCGTCACTACTTTGATAAATTCGGAGGAAATCTCGGACAGACGGGATGCGTAAGTTATCTTTTCGAGGATAAGGGACATATAATTATCGTTGACGAAGATGAAAAAATAGACGAAGATAAGCTCATGGAGGACGCTCTTGAAGCAGGAGCGGAGGACTTTATGGGTGAAGAAGGGGTATATGAGATTTTCACTTCTGTCGAAGACGTTTCGGCTGTTCGCGCGGCGCTTGAAGAAAAGGGTTATACTATTGAGTCGGCTGAAAAGGACAAAATCCCCGGAAACTACATTACTCTTACCGATCCCGAGGACATAAGACATATGGGACTTCTGCTTGAGCATCTTGAGGATAACGACGACGTTCAGCAGGTTTATCATAACTGGGAAAACTGCGACGAATAATCGATAATGCCGGGCC
Source organism: uncultured Clostridia bacterium (assembly GCA_946040935.1). Taxonomy (GTDB): domain Bacteria; phylum Bacillota; class Clostridia; order Oscillospirales; family CAG-272; genus CAKSEI01. The sequence goes on from CAMGCN010000006.1 coordinate 2,285, forward strand.
AAAGAAGACCGCAGGAAAATAGAGGACGTGCCGTGCGCTCCCCCCGTCCCGTGGACAGAGAGAGGGAGAGAGTCAGGCGTGCGGCAAGACAGCTTGCCGCAAAAAAACGCAGGAGAGCCGCCGCGCAAAGGCGTATTATTGTCTTCTGCGTATTTTGCCTTATCATACTTGTGTTGCTTGTTGTCGTTTTAGTGGGACTTTTTAAGGCGGCGTTTCCGGGTAAATCCGACATTCCGGTCAATAATACCGCGGACGTTTCTGTTTTCTCGAGCGAAACAGACTCCGAGAGAGAGACGGGTGTTGAGACAACAGTTGATACAATACCGAAAAACGAGAGCTATACAGAGGAAGCCGCAGAGGAGGCGAGCCAAAAAGAAAAGGTTACATTTTCCTTTTCTCTGCCTGTTTCCGGCTCAAATCAAAAATCACTTTCGGACGATGTAAGAAGCGATAGCGCGATACTTGTAGATTTGACTGATAACCGTGTTATGGCGTCCCTCAACCTTGATAAAAAAGTTTCGCCTGCCTCGCTTACCAAGGTTATGACTCTTATCACCGCTTATGAGCATATAAATGATATCGACAGAGAAACTTTTACCATGACATATGAGATTCTGAATCCTCTTGTATCATCGGGAAATTCTCTTGCCGGCTTCGAGGTAGGCGAAACCGTCTCAATGCGCGAATATATGTACGGTATGATAATGCCGTCCGGCGCAGACGCGGCGGAAGCCATAGCTGTGTATTGCGGAGGTTCTGTCAAGGGCTTTGCCGACATGATGAATGCAAAGGCAAAAGAAATGGGACTAAAGAACAGCCATTTCACGAACCCCGTCGGGGAATATGATAAGGATAATTACAGTACGGTTTACGATCTCGCGGCTATTCTTGCGTATGCGTATAATTATCCCGAGCTTGCCGAGATTTTGAATACATATAAATATACAACGTCATCAACCCCTCAACACCCTGACGGGCTGTATTTCGAGTCAAATTTGCAGCAGCGAATGAAGGGCGACGAATCCGGTACGTGTAATGTACTCGGCGGTAAAACGGGATATACCGGCGAATCGGGACATTGCGTTATGTGCTATGCGGAATCTGTAAGCGATAAAAAGCCGTATATTTTCGTTGCATGTAAAGGAAAGGCGATGTATGATCCGATATTCGATTGTATTGACGTTTTGGGAAAATATGTTAAGTGAAAAGTACTTGACAAATATATAGCCTATTGTGTATAATATACTGTACTACTTGTTATAGTACAGAGAGTTTTAGAATTGATGTATTTAAGATTATTTTAGATATAGGCTATCGTTTACATACCATGGGGAAAATGAAAATATTCAAGAAAGATAAATCTGAAAATAAAACAAAAATGAGCAGAAACATTACCATATGCACTGCCATAATGGTTTTGTTTCTGATCGCCGCCTCTGCGGTGGTTATAAAGGCATGGTTTGACGGAAAGTTCGATTCTGTCGAAACTCTTAAGGAGTATATGTCAGGCTTCGGTGTGTTCGCACCTGTTGTGCTAATGCTATTTCAGGCGATTCAGGTTGTCATTCCCATACTTCCCGGATTTCTCGGGTGCGCGTGCGGCTCGGTCATGTTCGGAGTAACTGTCGGCTTCTGGTCTAACTATATCGGTATAAGTCTCGGCTCTCTTGCCGCATTTATACTCGCAAAGGTTTTCGGCATGCCGCTGTTAAAAACGCTGTTTCCGCAGGGAAGATATAAAAAATGGTCTGAATGGGCGTCAAAGAGTAAGTCGTTCACGGCGTTTCTCTTTGTTGCGATGCTCTTGCCGCTGTTTCCCGATGACTATTTCTGCTATTTTGCAGGGCTTTCCGAAATGAAGTTCAAAAGATTTTTATGGATTGTTTTGCTCGGAAAACCTTGGTGCATTTTAGCATACAGCTTAGGATTTTCACTTATAAAATAGGAGAAATAATATGAAAGACTTCAAATTGCTCGGTTTTTATAATTATACGGTTGTGCTTACATATATAGGAATGCTGTCGGGATTTGTCGGCATAGTTTACATACTAAAGGGAAATCTTCTCGCTTCGGCAATGTGCCTGATGCTCGCAGGTTTGTGTGACATGTTTGACGGCACTGTCGCGTCTTTCAGAAAGAGAAACGAAAAGGAAAAGTGCTTCGGTATTCAAATTGACTCGTTAAGCGACTTTCTGTGTTTCGGCGTACTTCCCGCTCTGTTTGTTTACCATCAGAATATGAACGGCGTAATTGCCGTTACGGTAGCCTTCCTGTATCTGCTTTGCGCCCTTATCCGTCTTGCGTATTTTAATGTTGACGAACAGGATAGGAGCGCCGGGACAAATGAGCCGAGAAAGATATATTACGGCTTACCCGTAACCGTGTCGGCCATTATATTTCCTGCGATTTTTTTGATTTGTAATTACTTTTCTTTCAAAACAAGAACAGTTCTTGTTTGCGCTATGGCGGCAACTGCCGTACTGTTTGTGTTACCCTTCAGGATGAAAAAGCCGGGATTTATAGGTAAAATTTTCGTTCTTTTGAGCGGTGTTATTGAGTTTATACTCCTTGTGCTTTCAGGGGGAGATATTTGAGCGACGCAGGATTTTTCTACGAAAATATCGTTGGCAGAGCACTCCTTGGCGTAATGATGCGTACAGGATGCTTCAAACTTGCCGAGCACTATTTGAAAAGCGGCCTGTCAAAAGGCAGAATTGCTAAATTTATTGTGAAAAACGGCATTGATATGTCTCCCTACGGAGATAAAGAGTATAAGAGCTTCGCTGAATTTTTTTCAAGAAAAAAAGACGGAATTTCATATGACTTTGAGCCTGATGTGCTCATATCACCCTGCGACGGCCTTTTGAGCATATATAAGGTGTCAAAAGATTCTGCTTTTCCCGTTAAGGGTTCTCTTTACCGTGTGAGTGATGTTATAGAGGATGAAAATACAGCAAGCCTTTTTAACGGCGGTATGTGTTTTATTTTCCGTCTTGAAGCCTCTGATTATCATCATTTGTGTGCTTTTGACGACCTTGAACGGGAAGAGACGCATTATATCCCGGGAAAATTGCATAGTGTTCAGCCCGTCGCTTGCGAGCGATATCCCGTTTACCGCCTTAATCGAAGGTGGTGGACTTTACTTCACACAAAAAACTTCGGGGACGCCGTTCAGGTGGAAGTCGGCGCGATGGCAGTCGGCGGCGTTTCCCGAACAGATGCTGAAAAATTAAAGCGTGCGGAGGATATGGGTGCGTTTGAGCTTGCAGGCTCTACTGTAATGCTGTTTTTGACCGCTGACGTTTGCAATTCTTTAGATATATATGAAAAGTTTTATCAAACTCTTAACGGCGAAAAGGAAGTTCGCCTTTCTATGGGTGAGGGAATAGGACGTTTAATGCATGAAAAAGCCGAGTGAAAATAAGATAGTACCGCTTTATGCTATTTTTCCGCTTTTAGTGGTAGTCATTTATAATTTTCTTGTATATTGCGGTGCGCGGTGGCTTGTCCGGGACAGTGTGCATTACAATTTTGAAACACCGCTTGATGAGTCTGTACCTCTTGTTTCATGGACTGTTTATATATATTTACTCGCATATGTTTTTTGGATTATAGGTTACATACTTGCAACGCGCTTTGACCGTGAGCAGGCATATCGCTTTTGTTTGGCCGACTTGATAGGCAAGACGGTTTGCTTGATTTTCTTTGTATTTCTGCCTTGTACGCTCTCCCGCCCCGAGATAACGGGCGGCGGTTTTGCTGACAGAGTTGTAGCTCTTGTCTATCAGGTTGATAAGGCGGATAACCTTTTTCCGTCGATACATTGTTTTGTGAGTTATCTGTGTTTTCTCGGAGTTAAAAATAACCCGAAGATACCAAAGAGTTACAGGGTGTTTTCATTTATATTCGCTGTTGCGATATGTATATCCACCCTTACGGTAAAACAGCATGTTATTTATGACGCTGTCGCGGGTATAGCTCTTGCATACATGTGCTATTACCTCTCGGGTGCAATCGTGAGTATTAAAAATAAAAAGACGAGTTAAGCTCGTCTTTTTATTTTTTTGCAATACCTTGTTTGCGCGCGCACTCGGCGACAGCCGCCGCGATAGCAGGTGCTACGCGTTTATCAAACGCGTCGGGAATAATATAGTTTTCATTTAACTCATCGTCGTTTATAATTCCGGCTAAAGCATTAGCCGCGGCGATTTTCATTTCCTCGGTAATATCGCTCGCTCTCGCGTCAAGAGCGCCCCTGAATACACCGGGAAATGCGAGTACGTTATTTATCTGGTTCGGAAAGTCCGAGCGGCCTGTTCCGACGATTCTCGCACCTGCCGCTTTGGCGATATCAGGCATGATCTCGGGCGTTGGGTTTGCCATGGCAAAGATTATCGGGTCGTTCGCCATGCTCTTGACCATTTCCGCATTTACGAGGTTAGGCGCCGAAACACCGAGGAATACGTCCGCGCCGGCTATAACATCTGAAAGAGTTCCTTTTTCCTTGTTAGGGTTACTCTTTTGCGAAAGCTCTTTGTGTGCGGGGGAGAGATTGTCCATCCCCTCATAAATTGCACCGCATTTATCGACATAGATAATATTCTTGACGCCGAATTTCGCGAAAAGAGAGCCGATGGCACATCCGGCGGCGCCTGCGCCGTTTATGACAAGTTTAATATTTTCAGGCTTTTTACCGACTACCCTAAGCGCATTTATCAGGGCGGCCGTTGCAATAATTGCCGTTCCGTGCTGATCGTCATGAAAAACAGGTATATCGCATATTTCCTTTAACCGTTTTTCTATTTCAAAACAACGGGGAGCTGAAATGTCCTCGAGGTTGATTCCGCCGAAACTTCCTGCTAAAAGTGAAACGGTTTTTACTATTTCATCAGGGTCTTTTGAGCGTATGCAAAGAGGAATTGCGTCTATATCGGCAAATTCTTTGAATAAAAGACATTTTCCCTCCATAACGGGCATTCCTGCTTCGGGACCGATGTCTCCGAGACCGAGTACGGCAGTTCCGTCGGTAATAACGGCTACCGTGTTCCAACGGCGAGTCAGTTCATACGATTTTGATATGTCGTCTTTAATTGCAAGGCAAGGCTCTGCGACGCCGGGGGTATATGCTACCGCTAAATCTTCCTTATTTTTTACATGCGTAATCGGCGAAACGGAAATTTTTCCTTTCCACTCGTAGTGTTTTTGCAACGCATAATTTTTTTTGTCCATTTTAATATCCTTTGCCGTTAATTTTAATTTATACAATGATACCACTTTTTTAGATAAAAAACAATATTTTTAACGGCTGAATTGTTTTTATATGCGAAAAATAATTGTGAAAGGCAGGTGTAATAATGAAAAAAATTACAAAAACAATAGCTTGCGTTTTTCTTTCGGTGTTTCTTTGTGTTCCCGTGTTTGCCCACGATTCGCAAACGCCGTATAATTGGTACTGTAAGAATAATGACGAGCACGAGCCGCCAAAAGCCGACGGCTGTTTTGACTTTATGAAAAACCATAACTGCGTTTATATAGATGCGGATGCTGGAAACGAGAAGGTTATTTATCTGACGTTTGATGCAGGATATGAGAACGGTAATGTTGAAAAGATACTCGACACATTAAAAAAGCATAATGCCGTTGGCGCTTTTTTCATTCTCGAAAATCTTATGATACGAAATCCCGAAATAGTAAAGAGAATGTCGGACGAGGGCCATGTTGTATGTAACCATACGGCAAAGCATCATGATATGACAAAGATAACCGATAAAGGTCAATTTGAGAAAGAACTCTCGTCACTTGAAAAGCAGTATTTTGATTTGACGGGCAGGGAAATGGCAAAATTCTACCGTCCGCCCGAGGGAAGATTTTCCGAGGAGAATTTAACCTTTGCGGATGAACTCGGTTATAAAACCGTTTTTTGGAGCTTTGCCTATGCCGATTGGGATAATGACAAACAGCCTGACGAAAACGCGGCTTATGAAAAAATAATATCCCATACTCATAACGGAGAGATAATCCTTTTGCACCCAACATCGGCGACAAACGCCGCTATACTTGACAGGGTAATGACAGAATGGGAAAACGAGGGATATCGTTTCGGTTCGCTTTGCGATTTGTAAGGGGTATCAGCCTAATCGCCGTCTGTGCGCTTCTGCTTTTCGGCACAGGCGTTGAGGCATACGATGCGATAACAAGCGTGCCGAATTGTGAAAACAAAATAGCTTTGACTTTTGACGACGGACCGAGCGCACTGTACACGGCAAAAATTCTCGATATACTGAAAAAATACGATGTGAAAGCGACTTTCTTTATTATCGGTGAGAACGCAGAACAAAATCCCGAGCTTGTTGAGCGTGAGATATCAGAGGGACATGAATTGGGAAACCACACATGGACTCATCCTCATATGAACGGATGTGATATAAAACGTCTTTGCGAGGAGTTGAACAAAACGAAAAATTTTTTGTCTGAAAAATTCAATTATACTCCGAAGCTCTTCAGACCTCCTGAGGGATTCTGCTGTAAAACCGTGCAAAAGTGCGCGGATAAATTCGGTTATGATATAGTGCTGTGGGATATTGATACTACAGACTGGGCGCATAATTCTGTCGGAAACATTGTTAAAGCTGCATTTGGTGCAAAGAGCGGAGATATAATACTTTGTCATGATTATGTGACGAAGCCAAGCCCGACTCCCGAGGCGCTTGAAAAATTTATTCCCGAGCTTAAGAGCAGGGGATACAGCTTCGTAACTGTCTCGGAACTGTTATCAGCAAAGAATTAAGAAGAAGGCCGTCGGTTTTTCATATCGACGGTCTTTTTTGAACGCTGTCTAAAGAAATTTCATCTTATTTTTTATTAAGATGTGTTGACATTTCCGTCGGGATTGGATATACTATCTGTAGAAGGTTTTGCGTTAATAATTGCCAGCGATGTACGCAGCTGGGGATTAACTTGCGCGAGACCTTCTTTTTCATATTCTACTTTTACTCCGTGTTTTGCTATGTCGTTACTTACATAGTTTGTCTTCGCAGGGAAAACAGTTAATATAAGATTATATTTACGGTAATTACTGTTTATATCTTTAGCCGTATTCATCTCGACAGAAACAATGCTTATATTCTTTTTTTGATCTTGAACCGTAGTAAACAGATTCAGTCTTCCGTTTCTCATCCGCACGATCGCATCCGGATCAGATAAATACTGCGGAAGATTTTTCACAATATCTTTACCCAAATTATGATAATTTCCGTCGAGTACGCCGTCATGTCTTACTTCCAGATATAACGAATGGTATTGAATAATAACCTCGAGATCTGCTGCATCATTTCTTGACGAGGAAATAGCGGCGGATTCTTGCTTTGACGCGCTGTCAAACGACCGCTTTCTTGCGGATTTTTACGAAAAGACAGCGGCGAAGAAGAACGGCAAAAAGTTCTTACAGAAATTAGCCGACTTTTTCCGTGAGCTTTCAAAAATGCTTCGCAATGCGCAAGAAAACTTTACTCGCAGGTATTCGAAGAATGAGTTAGTTTCTGCCCTCACCGAAGATCAGAAAATGCTCGAGCACATAAACGAGAAGTTTGCACAGCTTCTGAATGCGACCGCCGCGCAGGAAAACAAAAAAACCCCTGCCGAAACGCAGGGGGAAGTGGAAGTGAAAAATAGTAAAGAAAACCGGAATACAAAAACTAATGAACAAGTATTTGATGAAGAAAAAATAAAATCTAAATTCGGAATAGAACATCTCGGCGACTTTATCCATGTTCAACGTCGAGTGCTTTCTACATTGAAAGAAAATGAGTTTTTCACAGATGAAGGCGGACGCAGCAGAACTGTTGTAAATATCGAGAGCGGAATGAGTATTGTTATTGGAAAGCGTGGTATATTGGAAACTTTTAATCATGGTAACTACGCTCGTTCCGGGAAAAAACTTAAAATTGCAAAACTCGCGACTATAGAATATATTCCGGAAGTTATAAGAAACGGACATGTCATTGAAGACAATGCTCCGAACGAGCATAATCATAACCTGCCGACAAGATACGCTTATATCGAGGGGATTGCAAATATTGACGGCAAAGAGATAAAACTAAAACTTGCAATACGGAAAGCGCCTCAAAGAAACAAATTTTGGGTTCACAGCATAATAAGAAATGAAGATGTCGGAGCAACCTCTGGGGGGGCAAACAAAGCCCGACACCAGCATTCTGAACCGACATCTTCTGAAAAAGAATATAACACAAAAAATCAAAAAAATCAATACTTTGAGCAAAAAAAATCTTCCGGAGTAAGAAATCAGATGTCGGCGGACAGCGTGAGGGATGAAGAATTGCGCATGATTAGGCAGGATTATGAAGTGACAAAATTACAAAACGATCTTATGCGCGCCAAGCTGAAGATATATGAGCATAAAGTGCCGAGCCCGAAAGCGCTGCGGCGGTATCTTAATAACGTAATGGAAATGTACGGAGTAGAATACGACGAAAATGAAAAGCTGCAGGCGTTTGATAAGCTCTCCGAAATATACAAATACCTCGTACGCAGTAAGACGCCGAATATGGTGATCCTACAGGATATGGCATTTGATCTCGCCCGGGATATGGTAGACCATTCGGCAGAGCTAATCAAAGAACCGTATTCTGAAACCGAGAGGAGCTTCCGCAGGACATTGCGCGAAACGGGCTTGTGTATCTCCGAGGCACAAAAAAGCGAGATCAAATACTCTTACGGTTCAATGACCAACTTCCGTCGGGCAACAGGCGGTATGATCCGTATCAATAAAGACAGCAAGCTTTATGTCGCGGATATCATGAGAGAGGCAAAGGAAATCTATGATATTAAAACGGATAATGAGGACGAGTTTCTTGTAGAGCTGATTCCGTATATGAAAGCAAGCGCCGAGGCAGTGCGCGGAGTATGGGCAGATCCGTATCAAGGAGACGCGAAAGCTGCGCATATGGCGGCGATGGACTTATCGTCGCTTCTGCTCGACGCGCTCTTTGACCCGAATATAGTACCGGCGCGCAGAACCTTTGCCGATATGGAAGAGGAAAAGAGATATCGCGCTCTGCTTAATCAATACAGCTACTACGAAAAGCGTATGGCCAAGCTTAACGACAGAGTGAGACAGGCGCGCGCCGAGGGCAGGCAGGCGGTGCAAAACGAACGCGGACGGCGTGAAGCTGCAATAAAGGAAATGGCGGAGCATTATGCACAGATGACATATAAGGCGCAGGAGCGCCGGAAAAGCAGTGAGCTCAAGGCGAAGATAGCGCGGCTCGCCGACAGTATAAACGGGCGTCTTATTAACCCGAAAAAAGACCGGTATATACCGCAGGATATTCAGCAAGCTATAATTCCTGCCCTGGAGCTTGCCGCAAACTACACCTACGGCGCGGAAAGGCTGGAAAAATACGACCGTATGATAGCCACGGAGCCAAACGAGGAACGCCGCCAAAGGCTGATAAAGACTCGCGACAAAATAGCAAAGTACGGGGACAATATCTCCTCCGCTATAAAAGATCTGAAAGACTTATATGACGCAGGACGACCGAGGACCGACTCAAACGGCGAAGAGCTTAATGCCGATAATCCGTATGACGCGGCAAAGCAGAGCGCTTTTAATCCGGCAATATCCGAGCTGCTCAATACGGTATATAATCAGTTGAACGGGGTATCGTGCAATCAGATGTCAAGCGAACAGTTACAGCTATTATACAATGCGCTGCGCGCGACAGACAAGGTTATCCGAGACTCTGTAAACCTGCGCAGTTCCCGAATTAAGATGTCGGTCTATGAAGCCGGGGAAGAGCTCATCCGCGAGACGAGCGCTATAAAAGGCTCAAAGAGAGGGTTGGCGTCGAGCTTACTTCAGCAA
>CAMGCN010000007.1 GCA_946040935.1 uncultured Clostridia bacterium
GCACCGAAAATCTCTCGAAATTCTGCTCGTTTCAGAGCGGCAGGAATTAAAAGAAGCTTATGATTTTCGGCTCTCCTCGGACAGTCGTCATCACAAGGCGGAGCCTTGCTCTTCCTCCGCACCGAAAATCTCTCGAAATTCTGCTCGTTTCAGAGCGGCAGGAATTAAAAGAAACTTATGTCTTTCGGCTCTCCTTGGACAGTCGTCATCACAAGGGAGCCTTGCTCTTCCTTCTCGCCGATAGTCTCTCAAAATTTTGCCCGTTTCAGGGAGGAGAGCTTTGAAAAGCGTGCAGGTTGAAATTTGTAGTTTCTCAACCGGGACAAATTAAAAGGCGGAGCAGAGAGGGTAGCCGGACTCGGCCGCCATTCGCCTGAAAACAATAATACAATGCTGATAACACATCTCCCGGCAAACGCAGAGAGGTGTGTTTTGTTATGGGTGTAATTAGGCTTATGACATCCGTTTTTAGAAAATTTTTGGTAAAGATATTTTTTATCGGGGTAAAATGTCAGAAAACGCGAATTTTTGTGCAACTTGTACATGTGTAAAATTTTTAGCCCGATTTTTGTGCAAAATGACGAATAAATTTACGGCTTTTTTCTGTGATTGAGATAGGCGGGCTCGTTTTTGCTTTCGGAGACATGTAAAAAAGCACAAAAAGACGTCCGACTTACGGCACAAAATGTGGTGTTTTTTTGAGTTTTAACACAAAATGTTGACAAAAACCGAAAAGTATGAAAAAAAACAAGGTACGCAGAGACTTTAATGACTTAAAATGGCAATTCTGCAGGTTAAACCGCAGAATGGAAAAACCTCGTTTTTCTTTGATAATAAAGGGGGCAGGAAATATTTTTTTCTTGACATAAAGGCGTAATTATGATAATATTTATTCATAAAATACGGTGACGGAAGACGGTGTCGTCTGAAAAGGGGCGCACAGCGTCTTTTTCGTGCTTTTTGCGCGCGCTCGCGCGAACGCGCGTATAGCGTGTGCGGAAAGCTCGTGTGTAAAGCTCGTGTGTAAAGCTCGTGTGTAAAGCTCGTGCGCAAAGTGTGTGCAAAGCGCGTGCGGAAAACACATGAGGAAAACACGGAAAAACAAGCGAAAAGCTGCTCCCGATTGAAAAGTCCTGTCACCGGAACATAAGTTTTTATGTAGGAGGAATTGAATGATGAACCATTCGCATGCAGCGAAGCTCCTTGCGGTGATACTTGCGGTCGCTATGCTTTTCTCGGTTTTCACGTTCACCGTATCGGCGGCGGACGAAGATAAAACCGAAGCTGCCGAAAGCACGTCGATATCGTCGCTTGCCGAGCTGCTTGCCGCGGTCAGATACTCGGTCTATTCGTCAAGATATACCGACGTTTCCCGCGGTACGGAAGATATCGTAATTGACGCGACTGACTTCTCCGAGGCTGATACCACCGCGAAAATCGGCGACGGCGAAGAAGAAGTGAGAGTCGTAACTTACGATGGAAAGAAAGGCGTTTTCTGCCCCGAGGACGGAGCGGTCGGCTGGAAAGTGACCGTGCCGAAAGAGGGCATGTATTCAATGGAGATTGAGTATTATCCTGTAGAGGGTAAATCTTCATCCATTGAACGCTCGCTTTATATAGACGGCAAGGTTCCGTTTTACGAGGCGCGCTACATAGCTTTCACTAAGGTGTGGAGCGACACCGTTGAGAACGACGAGGAGGGAAACCCCGCTTTCAAGTCGGACATTAACGGAAACGAAATAAGGCCCGATAAGAAGCAGACGCCCGTTTGGAGAACGAGCGCGTTCCGCGACGAGACGGGATACTATGTAAATCCCTTTGAGTTTTATCTGTCGGCAGGCGAGCATACAATTCAGCTCGAGGCACAGAGAGAGGCCATGGCGATAAAGAGCATAAGAATTTATCCCTATGAGCCGACAATATCCTATGACGAGTATATAAAAAAATACAGAGAAAGCGATTACGTTAAAGGCGAAACCATCGCTTCCTCAAACGACGGAAAGGCGAGCGTCACTATCGAGGCAGAGCTTCCCGAGCACACCTCGGAGATGTCTATCTACCCGATATATGACCGCACGAGCCCTCTGACGAGTCCCCAGTCCCCGTCCAAGATCCTTCTCAACACCATAGGCGGTGAGAAATGGGAGGCCAACGGACAGTGGGCGAGCTGGAAAATCACCGTTCCCGAGGCGGGACTTTACAAGATAGGTCTTCGTTACAAGCAGGACGTAAACGACGGTATGTTCTCTTCCCGTCTCATAAGAATAAACGGTGAAATACCTTTTGACGAAGCGAAGTATCTCCAGTTCAATTACGGCGACACATGGCAGAGCGTATATCTTAACGACGGCTCGGAAGAGCATGCGGACGGCTTGTATTTCTACCTTGAAAAAGGCGAAAACACCATAGAGCTTGAAGCGACGTTCGGTAATATGACAGACGTTATCACGCGTCTTCAGAACGCTATCAATATCATAAGCGATTCGTATATAGATATCCTTATGATAACAGGCGCGTCGCCCGACTCAAACCGTGACTACAACTTCTACAAGCTCATACCCACGTCAATAGACAACCTCTATGATATGGCGGTCGAGCTAAACGAAATAGCCGACATAATGATAGAGACCTCGGGAAAGAGCGCTAACGCCTCGACTCTTCAGACGGTTGCCCGTACTCTTGAAAAAATGGGTACAAAAGAAGACGAGGTCGCAAAGAACATGGGAAGTCTCAAGACAAATATAGGTACGCTGGGCACATGGCTTCAGACGGCTATGACGCAGCCTCTTGAGCTCGACGTGATTTCGGTATGCGGAGCCGACGCGGGAAGCAAACAGCTTCCAAAGGCTGAGGCGTCGCCCATTCAGTCGGTGTGGTATGAGATTTCTCAGTTTGCGATATCCTTTGTGTCAGATTACAACACCCTCGGCGCGACTCAGGAAATTGACGAAGATCATGCGGTTGTCGCGTGGACGTCGTCGGGCCGTGACCAGGCGCAGATAATCAGAAACCTGATAAACAATAACTTTACCAATAAATACGGCGTAGCGGTTTCACTGAAACTCGTTGCCGCAGGTTCTCTTCTCCCCTCGATTCTCGCGGGAGTCGGACCTGATGTTGCTCTCGACGGAGCGGAGGTTATCAACTGGGCTATCCGAGACGCGATCCTTCCTCTTGATGAGCTTGACGGCTTCGACGAGATCGTGAGCGAATTCCCCGACGCGGCTCTTATTCCTCTTACTTTATTTACAGATAATATAGAAAACTATAATCGCGAGACCGACGGTCCGATAACCGACGATCAGATAACGGCTCATATATACGGTCTGCCCGTTACGATGACCTTCAATATGATGTTCTACCGCGCGGACATCTTCCAGTCGATGGGACTGCAGGTGCCCAAGACATGGGATGATTTCTATGCGCTTATACCGATACTCCAGAATAACCAGATGGATGTTGCATTCCCGCAGGACCTTAACATGTTCCTGTATCAGTCGCTTCCGTCAGGCGCGTCTGTACGCGACGGACTTTACGCAGACAACGGACGTCGTATAAATCTCGACTCCAACCTTGCGCTGTCGGCGTTTGACAAGATGTGCTCGCTGTTTACTCAGTACAGCCTGCCGCTTGCGTACGACTTTATCAACCGTTTCAGAACGGGCGAGATGCCGATAGGAATAATCTCCTACGCGCAGTACACACAGCTAAACGTCTTCGCGCCCGAGATAAAAGGACTTTGGGAATTTGTTCCTCTGCCGGGAACGGTAGTTGAAAAGGAGGACGGGACGACCGAAATTAACAACAACGCGGTTGCAACCGTCACCTCGATAGTAATGCCGAGAGGAGACCGCAGCGAGGAAAAGAAGACCTCGGCGTGGGAGTTCATGAAGTGGTATGTAGGACATGAAAACCAGAGTAACTACGCAAACGAATATGCGGCGTTGCTCGGCTCGGGAACCAAGTACGAAACGGCGAACGCAGAGGCGCTCGCAGAGCTTCCCTGGTCAACGTCCGAATACAAGAATATTATGGAGCAGTTCAACCACCTGTCAGGTGTTCCCGATTATCCGGGAAGCTACATAATAGCGCGTTATACCAACTTCGCATTCATGAATGTTTATAACAATCACGCAGACCCCGTTGAGTCGATGCTCGACTACATAACGGATATAAACAAAGAGATTTCGCGTAAACGTAAAGAGTTCAATCTCGACGCTTATGAGATCGACTATTCGACGACCTTTACCGAAAGCGAAAAACGCTAAGACACCGGCACGGGCGGTGGATGGCCGCCCGACCATAATAAAGGCATATATTATATAAGGAGAGATTTCAAAATGGCAAAAGAAGTTACCGTAACGGCGGAAGAAACCGCCGAGGTAAAAGTTAAAACGCCAAAAGAAAAGAAACAGCCGGTGTCCAGAAAGGACATGACAAAGTGGCAATGGACTCTTAAGGAAATAAAGCGCAACGGCACGGCATACGCGCTTGTTGCACCCTTTATGATAATCTTCTGTCTGTTCACTGTCATTCCGGTCATAGTTTCTATTGCGCTCAGCTTTACCAACTTTAACATGCTGCAATGGCCTGACTTCGTCTTCATGGATAACTACATAAGACTGTTCCTTGACGACGACTTGTTCATCACGGCTATTCAGAACACTTTGATTTTCGCGGCGGCGACGGGACCTATATCCTACCTTCTCTCGTTCGTAGTCGCATGGTTCATAAACGAGCTTTCACCCAAGATAAGAGCTATCGTAACGCTTATCTTCTACGCGCCGTCCATTGCGGGAAGCGCCTACACGATATGGGCGTATATCTTCTCGGGCGACTCGTACGGCTTTGTAAACGGCTGGCTGCTTAAGCTGAATATAATCCAGGACCCGATACAGTGGTTCAGAGACACAACCTACTGTATGCCCCTTTGTATAGTGGTTTCCCTGTGGATGTCGCTCGGTACCGCATTCCTTTCGTTTATCGCAGGTTTGCAGGTCGTCGACCGCTCGCTCTATGAGGCGGGCGCGGTTGACGGAGTCAAAAACCGCTGGCAGGAGCTTTACTATATCACCCTTCCCTGTATGAAGCAGCAGCTAATGTTCGGTGCCGTCCTCGCTATTACCGGCGCGTTCGGCTTCGGCGGCGTCGTTGACGCACTCGCGGGAAACCCGTCGGTTGACTACTGTGCGTGGACGATAACCCACCATCTTGCCGACTACGGCGGCGCACGATTCGAGGTCGGTTATGCCGCGGCGATATCGGTACTGCTGTTCTTGATGTCGTTCGGCTCTAACATATTGATTAAGAAGCTTTTAAGTAAGCTGGGACAGTAAGGAGGACAAAATGGCAAAAGTTGCAAAATTAAGAACAAGAAAACACGCCGTCGTCCTCAACCGCTCCCGCGGAGGCGATACGGGAATTGCCGTGATGCTCATACTCATGGGCGCGTTCATGTTTCTTCCCATGCTTTACGTCGTGCTTAACTCACTTAAACCGCTTGACGAGCTTTGGTACTATCCGCCGAGATTTTACGTTGTAAATCCGACCTTCCAAAACTTTTCAGACCTGTTCAGACTTATGAACACATCTTGGGTTCCTTTCTCGAGATACCTGTTCAACACTCTGCTTATCTCTGTAGTGGGTACGCTCGGCAACCTCATTCTCTCGTCTATGGCGGCTTACGCGCTTTCAAAGATAAAGTTCCCGGGAAGAGACTGGATGTTCCAGCTCATAGTAATGTCGCTCATGTTCTCGGCGCAGGCTTCGGCGATTGCAAACTTTATCCTTATGAGCGCGCTCCATTGGATAGACACATATTTTGCTATCATCATCCCTGCATGGGGTTCAACTCTCGGACTGTACCTTATGAAGCAGTTTATGGAGAGCTCGGTATCCGACGCAGTGCTTGAATCCGCACGGCTTGACGGTTCGAGCGAGCTTAACACCTTCCTCAAGATTGCAATGCCGATGGTTAAACCCGCATGGCTGACGCTTATCGTTTATTCCTTCCAGGGCCTGTGGCAGACCGGCTCGTCCATATATATATATTCGGAAGAATTAAAGACGTTCAGCTACGCGATAAGCCAGATTCTTTCGGGCGGTATCGTCCGACAGGGCGCGGCTGCGGCGGCTTCCGTCGTAATGATGATAGTACCTATCGCGGTGTTCGTTGTTTCACAGAGTAACATCATGGAAACGATGGCGACCTCGGGTATGAAGGACTAAGGAGGTTATACATTATGAAAAGACTTGCAAGAATAATCTCTATGTGCTTCGCCGTTATATTGGTTTTAGGCTCGGTGCAGAGCTTTGCGGCTTCCTATAAGTCGTATACTTACTCGATTAAAGGTGAGCAGCTTGCTTCACCCGACGGCTTCTCGCCCGACAGACTCGTTGACTCGAACTACATGGGGCTCAAAACTCCCTTAAACGAGCCTACCGATATCGTAGTCGACGAGGAGGGAAATGTATACATTGCAGACCCCAACAACAACAGAATAGTAATACTCGACAAGTATTATAAGCTCATTTACGAGCTTACCTCGTTTGTAAACGATCAGGGCGTCAACGACACGTTAAGAGGCGCAAAGGGACTTTGCGTTACCGGAGACAAAATCTACGTTGCCGACACAGGCGCGCAGAGAATACTCGTCTTTAATAAATACGACTATGCGACAGGCAAATGTGCTTTTGTAAGCAGATTTGAAGAGCCTGTTTCCGACTCGTTTGACGAAGACGACGTTTATATGCCTGTCGCAATAGCGGCAGACAAGGCGGGAAGAATGTATGTTGTTTCCGCCACAACATACGAGGGTATTATCGCCCTTGATGTCGACGGTACCTTCTCGGGCTTCGTGGGCGCGCAGAAAGTTACCTACAACGCTTTTCAGCTCTTTTGGAGAAAATTCCAGACGCAGGAGCAGAGAGACAAGAGCGTTTCATACATTTCAACAGAATATAATAACATAACTATTGACGAAGACGGATTTGTCTATGCCACGACCTCTTCTATCGAAGAAGAAAAACAGCAGTCGGCAATAGAAGGCAAATCAAAAACAGGCGATTACGCACCTGTCAGAAAGTACAATTCCGCAGGCGACGACATAATGCGCCGTAACGGCTTCTATCCTCCCTCGGGCGAGGTCAAGGTAAGAAGCGAAAATATGGCGAAAGAGGGAGAGGCCAACGGTGCGTCGACAATAGTTGACGCGGCGATAGGCGTCGAGGGAACATGGTCGATTGTCGACCAGAAGAGAAGCCGTATATTTACATATGATATTAACGGCGAGCTCCTCTTCGCTTTCGGTGACGTCGGCACACAGCTTGGCAACCTCAAAAACTGCGTCGCTATTGAATATCAGGGAGAAAAGCTCCTTGCGCTCGACACGGTAATGAACGCGTTCACCGTTTATTCGAGAACAGACTACGGCGACACCCTTATTGAAGCGATTGCGGCAAACAACGACAGACGTTATGATGAAGCCGCAGACTATTGGAAAGCGATACTCCAAAGAAACAATAACTTTGACGCAGCTTACGTCGGACTTGGCAAGGCGGCATACAGAAGCGGCGACTGGGACGGAGCAATGGATTACTTCAAGTATTGCTACGACACCACAGATTACTCAGAAGCCTTTAAGATGAAGCGTAAGAGCTGGGTTGAAAAATGGGTTATAGTCATACCTATATTTATAGTCGCTCTTTGCATCGGACTTGTCAAGTTCTTCGGATACGCGGCAAAAACGAACAAGAGAGTGGCGACGTCGGGCGAGAAAAAGAGCTTTGGAAAGCATATTTTATACGCCTTCCATCTGATGCTTCATCCGTTTGACGGCTTCTGGGATTTGAAACACGAGAAGCGAGGGTCCGTCGGTGGCGCGATCTTCTGGCTGGGACTCGCGATACTCGCCTTTGCATACAACGGCATCGGTCAGAGCTATATATTCAATCCTACGGCGTCAACCGACTCACTGCTCGTTCAGATTGCGTCAGTTATCGTCCCCGTTGTATTGTGGTGTGCGGCTAACTGGTGTCTGACAACGCTTATGGAGGGCGAGGGAAGCTTTGCCGATATATTCAAGGCGACATGCTATTCGCTCGTTCCGATTCCGCTTCTTCTGATACCGTCTACGATTCTTACACACGTTCTCGCCGAAAACGAGGCAGGGTTTATCAGTCTTATAAACGGAATCATGTGGGTTTGGGTAGGACTTCTCATCTTCTTCGGCTGTATGATTACTCACGACTATTCGCTTGGCAAAAATGTTATAACCTGTATAGGAACGATAGTGGGTATGGCAGTAATAATGTTCCTCGGAATATTATTCTCAACTCTTGTCACGAAGATGATAATGTTCGTATCCAACATAATAACCGAAATCTCATACCGAGTATAGAAAGGAGAAAAGTCATGAACAGAAAATTGCTTAAGTTACTCTCATCGTTTATGGCGCTCATCACGGTGCTTTCCATGATGACGGGACTTTTCACCTTTAACGTATTCGCTGACGACGATGAAACGGCCGAGACAGAGGCTGCGGCGGAAACAGAAGCCGCCGACGCCGCCGACGCAACCGACGCCGAGGAGGAAGAACAGCTTCCCGACTATACGAAAATTGTTTATAAAACAGCTAAAGAAAAGCTGGAAGCTGTCAAGGCGGGTATAGACGCGGGAAACAACATGTCTATTTCCAACTTCGGCTCGACGCTCTACTGCGACACCTTCTCGGGAGAGATAATATGGCAAAACGACGCTACGGGCGAGATGCTCTTTACAAACCCGTACGATGTCGCGGCGAAAGGAACTGCGACGACAATAGGCATTAAAAACCAGATGCTTTCGCAGATTATCCTTACCTATGACGACAACGGCACGACAAATACCATGTACTCTTATGTTGAAGCGTGCCAGAGAGAACAGATAGATGTAAAATACATTAAAAACGGTCTTCGCGTAGAATATTCAATGGGACGCGAGGAGGCGAGAAAGCTTGTTCCTCGCCTTATATCAAAGACTCGTTTTGAAGAGCTTATACTGAATAAAGTAGAAAACGACAGAGACAGAGAAAAGCTCCTTACTTATTATCTGCTTCAGGACCAGAACGACGAGACAAAGACAGAGTCGCAGAAGAAAGATATGCTCGCCGCATATCCTATAACAAAGGACATGGCGGTATATGCGTTTGACTCCGCGGCCTCTGACCGAGAGCTTAACGAGATTGAAAGCATCATCAAGTTCTGGGCGCCCGAATACACATACGATGATCTCAATTCAGACCACCTCATGACTTCCTATGAAGGAAGCGACGCGGCGCCTGCCCTCTTCAGAATGGCTCTTGAATACACCCTTTGTGAAGACGGAACGATGACTGTTCGCCTTGCGGCAAGCGGTATCAGATATGACGAGGACAACTACAAGCTCACATCTCTTTCCATTCTTCCTTATTTCGGTGCGACAAGCGACGACTTTGAAGGATATACGTTTATTCCCGACGGCTCGGGTGCTACGATAGAGAACCAGGACGTCCTGGGTACAAGCTATACGATATCCGGACGTGTTTACGGTATTGACTATGCATACCATGAAATTACGGGAGCAAACCAGGAGATCATGCGTCTTCCTGTTTTCGGTACGACTCAGCACTGGCTCGGCACCGAGGAGTATCAGTATGAGGACGAAAACTCGGGACAGACGATAACTGCCACGAGACTCACGGGAGAGAGTGAGAGAACAGGTTATTTCGCAATAATCGAGGAGGGCGACTCGGTTGCCACTATCACCTCTGACCACGGCGGCTCGGTTACCAATAAGTACAACGCTGTGTACACATCGTTTACTCCCCGTGCATCGGATACATACGATTTGTCCAACTCCCTTTCGGTCGGCGAAAACTCAAGCTACACTGTCTTAAGTAAACGTAAATACACAGGCAACTACACACTTCGCTTCTATATGCTCGCAGACGAAGCATATAAAGATAAGCTGGGAGATAAATACTACGAATCCACTTATGTCGGAATGGCGAAGGCTTATCAGCATTATCTTGAATCAAAAGGCGATATTACGCCTCTTACCGGTGATGATGTAAGCAAAGATTTGCCTCTCTACATTGAGTCTTTCGGAACGATAGATACAAGCGATACGTTTCTTTCTATACCGGTTACCGTAAAGACGCCGCTTACCACTTTCGATGACCTTAAGACAATGTACGAGACTCTTAAGGAAAACGGAATTACAAATGTTAAATACCGTTTGACCGGATTTACAAACGGCGGTATGGTTTGCACAAGCCCGTATCACGTTAAATTTGAGAAAAAGGTGGGCGGAAATTCGGGCTATAAGAACTTCCTCTCATACGCCGATGAAAACAACTTTGAAGTATATCCCGACTTTGATTTTGCTTATATAAAGAAAACGTCGGCATTCGACGGCTTCAGCATGAAGAAGCAGGCGATAAAGACAATAGACTCGAGATATACGCAAAAGCGTTCTTACAACGCGATATTCCAGACCTTCCAGATGACGGGACTTATAGCGGTTTCCGCTCCGTCTATGATGGGCATTTACGAAAACTTCAATAAAGAGTTTTCAAAACTGGGTTCGACGAATATTTCGGTTTCTACCCTCGCCTCTGACCTCAACTCGGACTTTGACAGAAAAGACCCCTATGACAGAAACGACTCACGCATTTACGTTTCCAATCTCTTGAGCAGAATCAGCGAAGATTACGAGAATGTTATGGCAGACGGCGGCAACTCATACTCGATAAAGTATGTCAATCACATGCTCAACATACCGCTCGACTCAAGCCGATATGCTATGGCGTCTCATTCGGTACCTTTCATGGCGATGGTTCTTCACGGCTATAAGCAGTATGCAGGTACGGCGACCAATATGGCGAGCGACTCTAAATACGAGCTTCTCAAGATGATTGAAAACGGTTCAAACCCCTATTATATTCTTTCATATCAGAACCTTTCCAAGCTCAAAGAGGACAAAGACTTAAACGAATATTATTCGGTTTCCTTCTCCATTTGGAAAGACGACCTTATAGAGACGTATAACACGATGAACAAAGCTCTCGGAGATCTGCAGAGTGAAAAGATTACAAATCATGAGTATGTTGCAGGCGTTCGTCAGCTGAGCGATGAGGAATACTCGACAGCTCAGGAAAGAGCGGCAATAGCGGCGGCTGAAGCTGAAAAGAAAAAACAGGAAGCCGCGGCCAAGAGAGAGCTTTATGCAAAGAGAGCCGAGTGGGTACTCAGCAAGTTCGGCGAGACTATCGCGGAATATGAGGAAAAGGAAAGCTTGGAAAAAGACGTGAGCGTCTCTTCCACAACGGCTGTCGACATCGGTACTATCGTAAGAACGACTTATTCAAACGGAACTGTCTTCTATATTAACTACAATGAATTCTCCGTGGTTACCGAAGACGGTATAAGCCTTGAAGCCAACAGCTTCATAAGAATAGATTAAGGAAAGGAGAGACTAAAATGACAACTGCAGCAAAATCGGCGCCGAAAAAGAAAAAACGCAGCGCATCCCTTCAGGCGAAGAAGCAACGCGCAGGATGGATTTTTATCCTCCCGTTCCTTATCGGTCTTGCCATCATATATCCTGTCTCTTATACACATCTCCGAGCACACGAGACGCTACGCTATCTCG
>CAMGCN010000008.1 GCA_946040935.1 uncultured Clostridia bacterium
ACCTAAGCCTTCGTCGGCAGCGTCAGATGTGTATAAGAGACAGGATAAGCACTATAAGTCCCGGAAGTCCTATCTCTATCCATGTCTGCAGGAAAAGATTGTGCGCGTGGGGCGCTTTTTCTATACCTGAAAGAGAGTAGTCGGGATACACTTTTGAAAATGCTTCCGTGCCGACGCCTATTCCCGAAAGGTTAAAGCTCTGTGCCAGCTTCATCGCTCCCTCCCATATGTGGACGCGGTATAGGGTAGACGAGTCTCCCACGTTTCCGATACTCGTTATTCGGTTAAGAATACTTGACGGAAGAACGAGAGGTGCAAACGGCAGAGCCGCAACTCCTATAATTCCGAGAATGATCGACTTGCTCGTAGAAACGATAAGGAAAATAATCAAAGAGAATATTATACCGAGCCATGCGCCTCGGCTCCATGTGTAAACGAGACACAGACAGCAGGCGGCAAGGAAAAATAAATTTGCGGCCTTCGCGCTCTTTCTCTTTGACACGATAATCGCCGACAGAATGAACGGGATTACCATGACGAGATACTCACCCAAAACATTCGGGTTTTCAAAAGTAGAAATAACACGTCCCGAAATATCCTCGAACATTTCGGTATCCTGCCATGTCGTTTTGAGCGAGCCGAAAAAGTTTTCGTAAATACCGTACAACGCGACAATGGAAGCGCTGAAGATTATGGCATAAACCGAACGCTTTATCCACATTTCACTGCGTATCAGATTTACCACCAAGAAATAGCCCATCATGAAACAGCAGTACACAAGAGCGGGTTTTATACTGCCCGACCCTCCGGCGGAGGCAAAGCCTCCCATAAGCATAAACGCCATAAAAGCGAGTACAGACGCGTCGATAAGGGAAAAGCGGAAAGTTCTCTTGCCCCTCACGAGTTTAAGAGCGTAGCAGATAAAGGTGAACGCCACCATGGCGACGAGCACCATAGTCGGTAAGAACGCGAGTGCAAAGAAGGCGGCTACCACTCCTATTTCGGGAATCACCACGACTGTATACAACAGCAAAACTGCAAAAAAAGCAAGAATGATAAATGCAGGCGGAATGGCATATGTCAAAACGCCGAGTAAAAGTCCGAGCACTACGGCGAAAAGTTTGTTTCCTCTTACTCTTTCAATCTCGTCAAAAACGCTTCGCCTTGCGCCTAATATATCAAAGACGATACAAGACAAAAAGCGGTTTTCAAGAAGCAGATTTGAAAAGCTGTCTTTTGACAGAAGAGCGATTAAGCCGCAGGCAAGCAAAAGACATGTGCAGAAAATATCGACCGACGGAAAATCAGTCACTTTGTCTCTTGCATACTTAAATACGCTGACGGCGGCGCCTGAAGCGCCGAAGCAGAAAAGAAGCACTCCGTAAAAGCGCATGGACAGTCCGGCGAGCCGGCGGAATATCGACTGGACGCCATAGACAAACACGCTTTGCTCGGATTTTTTTGCAATACTGTGTTTGAGCTTCTTTGAAAAGATTAGCCTGTCCGCGAGCCCCGCGAAAAATCCCCTGTGGAGCGCTTTGTTTTCGGCATCATAAGCGGTCAGAGCTTCTCCGACGACGCCTGTTTGTCCTTTTTTATAGACAAAATCGGCAAATCTGTTGAGAAGAGACACGATGAAGCTTCCGCGGAAAAGGGAAACCGATTTACTTTTTTTCTTATCCAAAGGTAGTTATTCCCTCCCTGTTTTTACGCTGAATTTTACGCCGAGAATCGCAGAGAAGACGAGATACATCACCGCGCCTCCTGCAAAGGTCAGAGCGCAAACTCCAACATTTTTATATATTCCCGAAATATACGGGTTGTTTGCAAGCAGCTTGTAAATGAGCATCATAACCGCGCACATCACAAGACCGCACACAAATATCTTTAGCAAATCCTTTATAAAGTCCCATGTAAAGAGACCTTTCACATTTTTTACGGCGCAGACTGTGAGAACAAGCGCGGCGGTAAACTGCCCGAGGGCAACCGAAAGAGCAACCGCATTAAGCTCCATTCTAAAGCCTTGCACGCATATCGCGCCGGACACAGTCATTACTATAACACCCAGAATTGCCGCAAGCATGGGGAAAAAGGTCTTTTTCTTTGAATAGAAAACACGGCTGAAAATCTCTATGGCACCGTAAAAAGGCATAGCAAAGGAAATAATGCGGAGAGCCTCCGCGGTATCCGCAGTGTTTTGTGCGGTAAACTCACCACGCATATACAGAATAGCAGTACCCTCTCCCGAAAGCACAGCCACGGCAAACATAAACGGCACTATAATGAACATAGCCGCCGTCGTGCCCGTGCGGACTGTATGATTGAAATCCTCTGTTTTACCCTCGTCGGCAAGGCGGGATAGCGTGGGAAATACATAGTTACATATGCTGTATACCAAAATTCCCGCTATCATTATATAGGTTTGATTTGCATAGTTAAATGTGGCGACGCCGTTGAAATATGAGGCGAAATGCTTTCCTACCAATATAGTCATAGGAGAAAGCCATGAGCCTATCATAATCGGCGGCACCATTTTGATCGCCGTCCTGAGCTCGGGATTTCGAAGGTCGAAGAGAGCCCTGAAGTGAAAACCTCCGCGCGCGAGAGGAATTGCAAGAGTCAGAAACTGAATTAACCAAGCGATAACATACGCCGCGGCAAGTCCGTAAACGCCGAAAATATTATTGAAAAACAGAAAGTAAACTATTACTCCCGCATTTGAAATAGATGAAATAAGCGCAGGAAGGAAAAATCTTCCTTTAGACTGCATAACTCCGACAAGGGTGTACGCCATACCCGTGAATATTATCATAGGGAAAAGTATGCGTACTATCGTCACGGCGAGCGCGGAATCCTCAAGGCCGGGAGTTACAATCTTAATTATCGGCTCGGCAAATATAATACCGATGAGAGCTAAAATGCCCGTCAAAAGCGAAATGGCATTAAAGAATATACAGGCAAATTCGTCCGCCTTTTTTTCGTTTCCCTTAAAGCTGTTATAGACGGGAATAAAGCATCCGAGTATGGCGGCGGAAAACAATAAGTCAAAAAATGTGGACGGAACGGAAAGGGCGGCGGAAAATGCCTCGGCGACCGAGTTGCCCGCACCGTACGCCGCCGCGAGCATCATCTCTCTCACAAGTCCGAGGACCTTTGACAGCACCGTCGCGCCCATCATAAAGGCGACTGTTTTTATCGGCTTGGTTGTTTTTCCGCTCATATTACAAAAGGTCAGGTCGGTTTTTGCGCGTCAGCTCAAGCGCCGCCTCTTTTCTCCATTTTTCTATTTTTTCGTGATTTCCGCTCAAAAGAACCTCGGGCACTTTGAGCCCCATAAATTCCGCAGGGCGCGTATATTGAGGTTCCTCTAAAATACCGCGGTAAATACTCTCTTTTTCATAACATTCCGAATCGGAAAGAACTCCGGGCAAAAGACGGGATGTGGCGTCAACAATAACGCATGCCGGAATTTCTCCGCCCGTTAGGATATAATCTCCTATTGATATTTCTTCATCTACAATAAGGTCGACTATTCTTCTGTCAATTCCCTCGTAATGGCCGCAAAGTACGGCTATGCTTTCTTTTTGTGAAAGCCTCTTTGCGTCATCCTCGCAAAAGACCTTTCCCTGAGGGCTGGCATAGACAAGATACGGCTTTTTCCCGAGCTCTTTTTCAAGAGCTTTGAAGCAATCGTAAATAGGCTCTGCGCCCATGAGCATACCCATACCGCCTCCGTAAGGGGTATCGTCCACTCTGCGGTGCCTGTCGCGCGAGTAGTCGCGTATATTGTGAGTGTGTATATCAATGATTTTATTCTCTCTCGCCCTACCGATTATGCTCTCTTTGAGCACAGCTTCAATCAGTTCGGGAAAAAGAGTCAGTATATCAAATCTCATCGAAAAGACCCTCGGGAGGAATAATATAAACAGCTTCACCCGGCACAGCCCGATAAATAAATTCCTTTACTGCCGGCATTAAAACAACACGCCCGTCCGCCGTTTTTATCTCGTAATACTGGGAGGCGACGCCGTCGCTTATATCGTCGAGAGTGCCGTAAATCCTGCCGCTTTGGGCGTCAATGACCTTTAGTCCCTTTATATCTGCACAAAGCACCCTTCCTTCAGGAAGAGAAATCATATCACGGCTGACATAAATTACACTTTCTTTCAAAGCCGCAGCCGACTCACAGTCCTCGATTCCGTCGAGGTGTATAAGCGCGCTGTCCTTATATTTCGCGCACTTTGTCACGCGGCGTCCCACGTATTTACCGTCTGAAAGTAGGAAAAGACGGTCAAAGGAGGAAAAGGCCGATATATCGTCGCTCCACACCTGTACACGCATATCTCCGCGCACTCCGTGAGTATTGACGATTTTACCGGTTTCAATATAGTCCATAGAGCTTCTCCTTTGAAATACAAGGTATTATAGCACATTTTCCTTTTATTTGCAACACCGTGCTCGCGAAAAGCCGTCGCCCGTATCTCATTGTGATACAGGCGACGGAGTTTTATTTTACATGACTATTTTCATATAGGATTTTTTGCCGCGTCTTATAAGAAGTCCGTCGCCGATATCGTCTGCGCTGAAAGCGGCATGAATATCGCTCACTTTTTCTCCTCCGACAGAAACTCCGCCCTGCTCTACCGCGCGCCTTGCCTCGCTTCTCGACGGCACAAGGCCGCAGAGCACGAGAAGGGATATTATATCCGCCTTTCCGTCGACAAACGCGTCGGGTGATATCTTATATTCAGGGGCGTCGCTTCCGCCGCCCGCTCCGAACAGGGAGCGCGCCGCACTTTGCGCTTTTTCCGCTTCTTCTTCGCCGTGTACAAGTTTGGTAAGCTCGTATGCGAGGATCTCTTTTGCCTCGTTGAGCTTTCCGCCCTCCCATTTATCCATTTCGTTAATCTGCTCAAGGGGAAGGAAGGTAAGCATTCTTATACATTTCATAACATCCGTGTCGGCGACATTACGCCAGTATTGATAAAAGTCATAAGGCGACGTCTTATCCGGGTCAAGCCATACGGCGTTTCCGGCAGTCTTACCCATCTTTTTGCCCTGTGAGTCGGTGAGAAGCGTTATAGTCATCGCATATGCGTCCTTGCCGAGCTTGCGGCGAATAAGTTCAGTTCCTCCGAGCATATTCGACCACTGATCGTCGCCTCCGAACTGCATATTGCATCCGTAGTTCTGATAGAGATGATAGAAGTCGTAAGACTGCATTATCATATAGTTAAATTCGAGGAAAGAAAGGCCCTTTTCCATTCTCTGCTTATAGCACTCTGCCGTGAGCATTTTGTTTACCGAGAAACACGCGCCGACATCACGCAGAAGGTCGACATAGTTGAGCTTCAAAAGCCAGTCGGCGTTGTTGAGCATCATCGCCTTGCCCTCTCCGAATTCTATAAAACGCTCCATTTGCTTTTTGAAGCAATCGGCATTGTGAGCAATATCCTCTTTAGTGAGCATTTTACGCATATCGGTACGGCCCGAGGGATCGCCTATCATGGTAGTGCCGCCGCCGATAAGCGCTATCGGGCGGTTGCCTGCCATCTGGAGCCGCTTCATAAGCGTCAGCGCCATAAAGTGACCTGCGGTCAGGCTGTCGGCTGTACAGTCAAATCCAATATAAAAGGTTGCCTTGCCGTTATTTATAAGCTCCTTTATTTCATCTTCGTCTGTGACTTGGGCAATAAGTCCGCGCGCAACGAGCTCGTCATATATCGTCATATCGTCTCTCCTTAATTTTGAGCGGTAAAATTTCACAAAAATTCAATTTACATTATAACAATGTAAGCGGAATTTGTCAACGAGATATTGAAATTACTTTAATAATATAGTATAATGCATATTGAATTGAAATAAGGGAGGCGCCGGCGAAAATTCAGCCGGGAACCCGACAGTGTTCGGCTCCCTTAACGGAGAAAGTTATGTCTTCTTTCAAAAAGTACAGATATCACAGGGCGGTCTCTCCCGCTCTGATAACCGCCCTCGGATTTGTTGCGATAATTATGTTTGGCGCGGCTCTTCTGATGACGCCCATAGCGTCGGCGGACAGAGTATGGACATCTCCCCTTGACGCTGTTTTCACGGCAACGTCCGCAACATGCGTTACGGGACTTGTCACCTTAGACACCGCGTCTCATTTCAGCATATTCGGACAGTGCGTAATTTTATTTTTGATTCAAATAGGCGGCCTCGGCTTTATGTCTATGGCGGTCTTGCTCTCAACGATAATTCGGCGAACCATTTCTCCGAAAGAACGGGTTATTATAGCGCAGGCATACGGACTTGAGACGGGCGGCGGCACAGTCCGCCTTATGAGAAAAATACTGATGGGTACTCTGCTCTTTGAAGCGTCCGGCGCTGTCATCCTCTCCCTCAGACTGTTTCTTTCTTACGGATTCAGCCCGGCCGAGAGTATATACAAGGGAATTTTTGTTTCGGTTTCGGCGTTCTGCAATGCAGGGTTCGATCCTTTCGGGACGAAGGAAACGCCGTTTATCTCCCTCACGGGATTTGACAAAGACCCCATAGTTCTTTTGACATTAGCCGCGCTGATAATCATAGGCGGCATAGGATTTATCGTTTGGGATGACATACACAATATTATAAGAAAAAAGAAGAGACTCGGCGTATATCCGAAGTTTATTCTCGTAATAACCGCTTTTCTCCTCATATCGGGAACAGTTATTTTTTCACTTCTTGAATGGAACAACCCAAAAACGCTGGGCGGATACAGCTCCGGGTATAAAATACTCAACGCTTTTTTCCAGTCGGTAACTCTGCGAACGGCAGGATTTAACACGCTGAATATATCCGCTTTCGGTGAGAGCGGCGCCTTCATATCAATATTATATATGATAATCGGCGGAGCCTCGGGCTCGACCGCAGGCGGTATAAAGGTCGGCACGATAGGCATTTTGTTCATAGCGGCATTTTGCGCGGCAACGGGAAAACCAAGGGTGACGGTATACGGGCGTAAAATATCCCGTGAAATAATACTTCGTGCGCTGTCGGTCATGCTCATGGCTATTCTGCTGATATTTACGGCAGGTATCGCCATAAACCTAATTGACGGCGCTCCCCTTTTACAGTCCATGTACGAGGCGGCGTCAGCCTATGCTACAGTCGGAGTATCAATGGCAGGTACTCCCACCCTCAGCGCCGCGTCGCATATAATAATCATTTTGCTCATGTATCTGGGACGCGTCGGCATACTCACCGTAACCTTTGCCGTCGCAATGAAAACACACGACGAATATCTTCTCGACTATCCGAACATTAATATGCCGATAGGTTAGAAAGGAAAAAGATGAAAAGCTTTTGTATTTTAGGAATGAATCGCTTCGGTCAGGCGATAGCCATGACGCTCGCCGAAGAGAAAAGACAAGTCATGATAATGGACGAAAACAAGGAGGTCGTAGCTCAGTTCGCAGATTATGTCACAGCGGCGGTAGTTGGAGATCCCAAAAACGAGCAGGCGCTCCGCGCGGCAGGAATTAACGACTATGACTGCTGTGTTGTATGCAATTCGGGTAAAATAGAGGACAGCATACTCATCACTCTGTTGCTAAAGGATATCGGCGCAAAGTATGTCCTCGCGCGCGCACAGTCTGAACTCCACATGAGAATACTAAAAAAGGTAGGTGCTGACAGAGTAGTTTATCCCGAACGGGACATGGGAGAGCGCCTTGCCCATTTGCTGTCTAAAAACAACGTCACAAACTACCTCGATGTTTCAGAAGACATTTCTCTTGTTGAAATCAAGGCTCCCGAAAAATGGGTTGGAAAAAGCCTGGCGGAGCTTGAAATACGAAATAAATACAATGTAAATATCATCGCCGTAACACTTAATAACGAACACGACTTTTCCCCCGACCCGACGGCTCCGATAGAAAAAGACGCCATCCTTACCATTGTCGGCAGTAAAAAGAATGTTGACAAGCTGGTATAAGCGCTCATAAAGTTTACAAATAATTAATTGCAATATATTACAGTTTTAATTATAATATCTACATTAATATATCACGGAGGAACATTATGAATTATTTTTTTGCACTTGAAGAAGCGGCTGCAAATCCGTATTCGTCGTTTGTCAGTATCGGCATGATAGTCCTGATGCTTTTGTTTTTCTACTTCATTCTTTACAAACCGCAGAAGAAACAGGAAAAAGCGGCGGCAGAGATGAAAAACAACCTTGAAGTCGGTGATGAAATTACGACTATCGGCGGCATTGTCGGTGAAATTGTCAGCATCAAGGGTGAAACGATAACAATCGAAACAAGCAAAGCGAGAACTAAAATCCGTTTTCTTAAAGACGCTGTAAAGACCGTTGACGTGAAAGCAAACGGAGAAATCCCCTCGGAAAAAGCTCCTGCCAAGAAGTCGAAGGCAATAGAGCCTGAAAAGGTAAAAGACGAAAAGCCCGAGAAGGTTAAGGAAGAAAAGTCCGAGAAGGAAGAAAACAACTGATATCACGCAAGTAAAGCGAATAAAAAAATATCTCCCCGAATAAACATGCTATATAAGTATGCTTACTCGGGGGTATTTTTATGGTAAAGCGTTATTCAATTTCCATCGCGTCAGGCCTTGCCGTTACGGTCGCTCTGTGTGCGATTTTCGCGTTTATTTCATCAAGGACAGGCGACGCGCGGGTATTTTACCTGCCGTCGGGCTACATCTCATTTTTCGCAGGCTGTGCCGTGTGTGCGATAAGCGCGTCAAAGCTCATTTCCGATTTTCCGCTTGCAAGTGCAAGCGTCGCCGGAGGAATATTTACTTTAGTTATAGTTATCGCCTCTCTGCTTGTAAGAGACGCAAATTCAACTCCCTTTGTCAAAAGCATGATTTTATACCTTTCGGGAATATGTCTTTGCGCTGTAATAGGGCTTCTCTTTTCAAGACATACATCCTCCCCCTCTAAATCGAGAAAAAAGATGATGAAGAGAATGAAAAAAAGATAAACTAAAGAAATCTCAAGATAATAAAAGAATTTATACGCAAAAAAAGAGAACCTCATAAGAGGCTCTCTCTTTTTATTACTAAACTTTCGTTAAATCAAAGACCTGCGTAAGCGCTGAGAATCTTTCTTGCCTGCGTTGCGTAGTAAGCGCTCTGCCATGACTCATCGTCAAGAGCTGCAACAGCAACATCATGAGGATTGCTGCCTGCGCTCTTTTCAGAGGTGTAGGTATTACCGCCTACAACAGCGTATGCCTGTGCGAAATAGGTCTTGCCGTAGTTAGCAGCACCGATATCAGCTATAACTGCAGTGAATATAGTCTTCTCTTCGTTTGTAAAGATACCTGCAGGAATATCAAGAACCTTAGAGGAATCCTCGCGGGTAATATATGTACCAAGCTTGATATCGTCAACTGTGAGACCTTCCTCAACTATATTAACAGAAGAGGTGAATCTGAGACCCTGAGGAGCGGTGTATCTTATAGAAGCACCGGGCTGAACCGTAAGCTCAACGGGATCAACTGCAGCAGCACGTGAAACTACAACAGCCGCAGGAGCAACCTTTGCCGCAGCCACGTCGGGTCTGTCATCAAATTCAGTTGCAATAGAGAAGTTGCCTGAGAGCGATCCAACGTTATCTGCGGAAATGGTAGCAGATGTTACACCGTCGTTGAATTTGAACTGGCAAGAACCTACTAAAAGTTCGTTTCCGGTAACGGATGAGAATTCAGCGTTGGCGCCTGCGAGGTCAACATACTGTGCCTGCCAGCCTTCGCCCCAACCGTAAGGATAGTCTGTAGAGTTCAAAAAGAACTGGAAGTACTCGGGATGGGTGGAGTTTACAGCCTGATAATACTTTTTGTTAACACCCAAACCTGTGGTCTGAGTCCAAGTAGTGTTAATCAAAGTTATTCCTGCGTTGACAGTTTCGCTTGAATATTTGAACAAGCTGTTGACATCAAAGCATACATCGTAATCACCAATCGTCTTGATAACAACAGGAGTTACTTCTTCAGCGTTCCACTCGAGCTTAAAGTTACAGTCGACGAAACCGTAGGCAGATGTATCTACCAAATAGAAATCACAGTTGAAGACGCCGTCTTCATCAGGTTCTGAGCAAACAATTTTATATGAAACATCTACATCAGCAGCAGTAGAAGAAACAGTGAGTGCACAGAACATTGTCATTGTCATAATTACAGCAAGTGCAAATGCGACAATTTTCTTCATAATATTTACTCCTTATTATTCTATAAATTTTTATCCCAATTGTACAAACCGTCCCTAACTCAGCCCATACTCATTGAAATCAGAATTACAGGGTAAAGAAACCCTTTACCCACATTAATACACTGTGTATTATATAATAATCTGTCCGTAAAATCAATAGCAAACATAAAATTTTGCTATTTTTAACAAAAACAATTGATTATTTTGTGCAAATTACATATCTTTTTTATGAGTAAATCCGTCTATTAAAGCAAAACCTATACTGCCTGCGCTGTTGCCCAAAGTCATCACCGCCAAATATGCAAAAACCTTTTTATTCCATATTCCCGAAATTGCAAAATAAAACATATTTGCGACAACATGCTCGAAACCGCATAATATAAAAACCGCCACGGGGAGCAGAACAATAAGCGCGGCAAGCGCTCCCGAAAGCTTCTTATATCCGTCAACGGCAATAAACATCAGCATACCGCAAAAAACAGACAAAATGAATATACTTACAGGCGAATCGTCGAGCTTTGCACGGCACATGACATCTGCACGTTCGGATATAACCTGAGCTATACGGGTCAAGCGAAGAAAACTTCCTGCAAGCGCAGTGCCTGCAAAATTTCCCAGCCATATTAAAACTAAATCCGCAAGATATGACGGCTTATTTGAAAAAACATAGCCGACCTTTCCCGTAAACAGATTTAGTGAACGTGTGACAATGGTTAAAAGTCCTAACGAAAATAAAAGCGCGCCGCAAACTCCGCCCACGGTGCTGCCGTCGCGAAGAGACAGCAAAACCGTTCCTCCTACCGATATACAAAGGCCGGCGGCAAAAGCGCCTGACAATACTCGCAGATAACGCATTATAAATTCCTTTAATTTACACTCTTTTTTCAATATGATTATACCATACAGTTATATTT
>CAMGCN010000009.1 GCA_946040935.1 uncultured Clostridia bacterium
TGGATACATGTCAGGCAATTATTAATATTCTGACCGAAACAGACGAATGGAAAGCCCTTCCCGAAATAAAAAACACTGTAAGTTGAAAGGAGAACCGAAAATGAAAATAACAAAAGCTATTATCGCGCTGTTGTGTATAGCTTTATGCCTCATAGGTTTCAGCGGATGCGAAAAAACAACTGTTGGTAAGGATGAAATTCAAGAAACACCCTCCACCGAGCAAAAAGAAGATACAACCGAGGGCTCAATGCTTGAAGGTTTTCAGTTTTCCCTCGTTTGGAGTTGCTATGGGGACAGCTCGTATGACAGCGAGAGCGGAAAACTGATAAAATCTAAAATTCAGGAAAATCCCGAAGATTATATTACAGTGTGTCATCTCGCAGATTCGCAAAAGAAGCAAATCTATGATTTGATACAGGATTTGGACATCACCTCATATCCCGACAAATACAATCCGCATGATGACAGTTTGATGACCTGTCCGCCCATGACTCTTATTTTGTCGGTAAAAACAAATTCCTTTGAAAAAACTGTGGCGGCAAACGACATAGCCATTGAATTTAATGCAAGCAACGGTAAAGGGCAAAAATTTTTGGATACATGTCAGGCAATTATTAATATTCTGACCGAAACAGACGAATGGAAAGCTCTTCCCGAAATAAAAAGAGCTTTTTGTTAAAAGGAGAACCGATAATACCTGCTGCAGGGTAGTTTGAAACGGCCGTTGACAAACCGCCCGAGAACATTCAAAAAATCAAGAAAAATATCGGGCGTTCTAAAAAAACGGTAGTCAAAAAAACGGGACTCACTTCATAGTTGAGTCCTGTTTTTTGTTTCGCTTATTTTCGGAAGCCTTTTCCGATTATTCTATCACGCCTCCGCCGAGAACGGTATCGCCGTCATATATCACGAGCGACTGTCCTTTTGCCGCGGCGCGTTGGGGGCGGTCAAAGGTCACCTTGACTTTGCCGCCGTCACACACGACAGCGTGTGCTCCCTCTTCCTTTTGGTTATATCGTATTTTAGCCGAGCATCTGAAAGCGTCTTTCACCTTCAAATCCGCCACGAAATTACAATCTCTTGCAGTCAGCGTGTCCGAAAAAAGCTCTTCGTCACGGCACAGCACAACCTCGTTACTTTCCGCACGCTTTTCGGCAACATACAAGGGCTCGGGCAGTGACAGTCCGAGTCCCCGCCTTTGTCCGACAGTATAGCGTATAATTCCCTTATGCTGTCCTATCACTTCCCCGTTTTTCAAAACGAAGTTTCCGCACGGATATGTCTTTTTTGCATACTCTTCTATCACACGCGCATAGTCGCCGTCGGGTACAAAACAGATATCCTGACTCTCTTTTTTAGACGAATTTACAAATCCTACCTGCTCGGCCGCCTCACGCACCTCGTCTTTCGTTATCTCACCGAGCGGAAAAAGCACACGAGACAGCTGACTTTGCGACAATGTCCAAAGAACATAGCTCTGATCTTTTCTTTCGTCAAGTCCTTTTCTGATATAATATCTTCCGTCCTTGTAAAGAACACGGGCATAATGTCCCGTCGCTATGTAGTCGCATTTCAGCTCGTCTGCAAAGGAAAAAAACTCTCCGAACTTAATATTTTTATTACACTCAACGCACGGGTTAGGGGTTTCTCCTTTTTCATAGCTTTTTACAAAGCTGTCGATTATCTTCTCTCTGAAGCTCTTGCGCAAATCCAAAACGTGAAAATCCATTCCCAGACGGCGGCAAACGTCACGCGCATCCGACACTCCCGTATCCTCATTTCCGCATAAGAGCATGGTCGCGCCGACGCATTCATATCCCTTTTGCTGACACAGAAGAGCCGCGACGGAAGAATCCACCCCTCCGCTCATAGCTATAAGAGCTCTTTTCATATCATTTCCTTATATATGTCGCCCTTTGAAACGCCGCGGTCGCGTGCCGCCGCCTTCATAGCGTCCATTTTGCTCATTCCGGAATTTATATAAAACTCTACATGCTCTCTTACCGTCATGTCGGCAAAGAAAGCGTCTTTCTTTATCTCTTCTTTCGTCGCGCCTGCAACGACGAGAACATATTCTCCGCGCGGCTCGTTTTCCTCATAATATTCGACCGCGCGAGTGAGGGTGGTGTGGAGCACCTGTTCATTGATTTTTGTCATTTCACGGCAAAGCGCGACTCGGCGTCCGCCGAGCACCTTCGACATAAGGGCAAGCGTCTTTTTGAGACGGTGGGGCGCCTCGTAAAAAACCAGCGTGCGTGTATCGCCCTTCAGCTCTTCAAGCCGCTTTGTTTTGTCACCGTCGCTTCCCGAGAGGAAACCCTCAAAGGCAAAGCGGTAACATGGAAGTCCCGAAAGCGTCAGAGCGTTTATAGCCGCGCAGCATCCGGGAACAGACGTGACGGGCACGTCGTTTTCAACGCAAAGGGTAACAAGCTCGCCGCCCGGGTCGCTTATCGCAGGCGTACCCGCATCGGTAACGAGCGCGCACGACTCGCCGCGTTTTAATCGCTCTATTATTTTTTCCCCCATTTGCTCTTTATTGTATTCAAAATAATTCACCGTCGGCTTTGATATTCCGTACGCCGAAAGAAGGCGAGACGCCACGCGCGTGTCCTCCGCCGCAATAAAACCGACTTCCGAGAGTACTTTTTTTGCCCTCTCGGACATATCGAGCAGATTTCCAATGGGAGTCGACACGATATACAGAGTACCGTCTATAACCTTATTCTTTTCTGTATCGCTCATCAAAAACTCCTTTTTCACAAATAAAGTTCATCTCTTCCGTCTGCTTGTCCCCGTTCTTTATAAAAAACGGGCGGGTGAAAAACGTTCCCTTTCCCACACCTTTTCTCGCCTCGATAAGCATGAGGCAGGGACTGTGATCCGGGTCGTTATATACCGTAACAACGCGCTTTGGCATAAGGGATGCCGCATCGAGCGCGCAAACAAGGTCAGAAAACCTGTCGGGGCGCCATACCACATAAAAGGAACCGCCGTTTTTCAGCAGCAATCGCGCGCAATCACAAAAGTCGGAAATTCCGCCGAATACCTCGTGCCTTGCGGCATACTTGCCGTCGTCCTCGTTGCGAAACCCCGTGTCACACCTCATGTACGGCGGATTTGCAAACACCGCGTCTACCTCTTTTTCAACGTCGGCTACCGCCGCTTGTCTTATATCTTTATTTATAACCTTTATAACGCTGTCAAAACTGTTAGCCGTGACATTTTTTTGCGCGAGGTCGGCATATTCCTTTTGCACCTCGTAGGCATAAATACGAGAAAATTTTCCGCGTGCCGAGGCAAGCAGTGAAATAACACCTGTTCCCGTGCCCAGCTCTGCCGCCCT
Organism: uncultured Clostridia bacterium; assembly: GCA_946040935.1. Taxonomy (GTDB): domain Bacteria; phylum Bacillota; class Clostridia; order Oscillospirales; family CAG-272; genus CAKSEI01. Next base: position 3,347 of record CAMGCN010000009.1, read on the forward strand.
GCCTCCGCGTTTGCCCTTTATAAAAGCGGACAGCAAAAGCGCATCGGTCCCGTATGTCAGGCCCGAAATATTTTGAGTAAGCGTTATATCCGAATTAATCTTGTCAGTTCTTTCCATTATAAAGTATGAGGGCTGCCGCAAACATTTGCGGCAGCCCTTCTTCTTAATTAATTATTCGTCCTGAGCGGGAGCGCCGACAGGGCATGTATCTGCACAAGCACCGCACTCTATGCACTCGTCTGCATTGATTACGTACTTGCCGTCGCCCTCTGTAATAGCGCTTACCGGGCACTCTGCCGCACATGCACCGCAGGAGATGCATTCATCACTGATCTTGTATGCCATATTGTTATACCTCCGTTTAGATTCTTTTGTGAACCTATTGTATCACATAGATATACAAAATGCAATTATTTTTTGCAAATTTCTAATCTTCCAGATTTGACAGGTCCTCTTCGGGTTTTTCCTGCCTGTGAGACTTGGAAAATCCCTTTACTTTCACCTGCTCGCGCGAGTACACTCTCGGAGCCTGATTTTGATCCTTGAGTGAGCTCACTTTTACAAGCCCTGTTAAAGGTTGAGCTTCGATAACCACCCCGTCTCCGTCGGGTGTCGACACGATAGAATCGACTTTAGGAGTTTTCTTTAACTCCTCTTCGTATGTCTCATGCTCGAATTTCAGACAGCACATGAGCCTGCCGCACGCACCCGATATCTTGGTAGAGTTAAGGGACAGATTTTGCTCTTTCGCCATTTTTATGGAAACCTGCGTAAAATCGCCGAGAAAAGTGCTGCAGCAGAAAACCCTGCCGCATACGCCGAATCCGCCCATCATTTTAGCCTCGTCGCGTATGCCTATCTGTCGCAGCTCTATTCGGGTGTGAAAAATAGCGGCGAGATCCTTTACCAAATCACGGAAGTCTATTCTGCCGTCTGCGGAAAAATAGAAGAGCAACTTTGAATTATCAAAAGTATATTCCGCGTCGACAAGCTTCATCGGAAGCTCATGAAGCTCTATTTTTTCCACACACTTTTCAAACGCTTCACGTTCTTTTTCTATATTTTCGGCAAGATGCTTATCATCCTCCGGCGTCGCTATACGAAGCGCCTTTCTCAAAGGAAGCACAAGCTCTTTTCCGGGAACAATCTTATTTGACGCCGCAACATATCCGTATTCAAGGCCGCGTGCCGTTTCAACTATTGCGCCCATATCGACCTGATATTCCACACCGTCAGGGTCAAAATAATAAACCTTGCCCGACTTTTTGAATTTTACGCCGATAACCTCCGCCGATTCGGGGACTTCCGTCGCTTCGGCCGTTTCATTTATCTTTTCTTCATCCATATTACTTACTCCATAAACGGCACATGGTATCAAGACGCGCCGTCTTAAGATTTATATTATATTCGTTCTCTTCTTTTGCCGAAATAAGCACTTGAAGTTTTCTCATCGTTTCGGCAAGCGAGAAGCCCTGACAATATTCAGTTGCTTCTTCGGGAGAAAGAAAGAACAAAAGCGGCTCGGATATTCCCTGTTTTACCGCTAAAATATCGCGAAATGCTTTTATAAAACCGTCAAGAAATTCGGAATACTCGTTTCTTTCCTCGGGTATTTTCTTTTCTTTTGCAAAAAACTCGCCTTTGTCGTGTCCCGAAAGAGCGCCTAAAAGCTCGCAGACAAGATCGTATTCTCCCAAATCTCCGCGCGACTTTGCCGTATCAAGTACAGCGCCTATCGCACCGCCGCTTTTCTTTATTATGAAAGAAAGCTGCTTGGGATTTTTCTCATCCATACCCTTTACGCTGTCGCTTTGCCTAATGCAGTAATCCTTTAGTTCCTTTTCGGAAAACACCTGCATACGAAGCGTCGGCGCCCGCGAGCGAACTGTCGTCAGAAGCCCGGGACCGTAGGTTATCAAAAAAAAGTAGACATTGTCCGGCGGATCCTCGAGTATCTTAAGAAACGCATTCTGCGCTTCCGCCGTCATAGTCTGCGCTTCGCTTATGATAAAAGCCTTAAAATCAAGTTCTGCCGGAGAAAGATAAGCCGCTTCGCGCAGTTCCCTTATCCTGTCGACTGGGATGAATTTCTTCCCGTCCGGCGCTTTAAGCTCCTCAACATCGGCGCAAAGTCCCTTTTCTATACGTCCTTTATCATCGCCTGCGGCAAGCGAGGACAACACCGCGCGCACAAGCGTGTGCCTGCCGCTTCCTTTCGGCCCATCGACGATATATGCGTGCGACAGAGTGCCGCGCGCAAGCTCGTTTTCCAACAATGTCTTTACGCTTTCGTTACCGAAAAGCATATCAAAACTACCCATGTGATAATTATATCAAAACGCATGCAAGTTGTCAAATTAATTTATTGACAACTTTACGCAATTAGTGTATAATCATACAGACAACCGCATAATCAGGGGTGCCGTCAAGGCTGAGACGGGCAGATGTCCGAACCCTTTAACCTGATACGGGTAATGCCGGCGTAGGGAGATTAACTCATATGTAGCTCTTATCACCGCTTGGGATTATAGCGGTGAATTTTTATTTTAGGAGGTTCAAAATGAACTCAAACACAAAGGCGCTCATCGAAAGCGCAATCATGGTCGCGCTCGCGACTGTACTCAGCATGATTAAAATCTGGGAAATGCCCCTCGGAGGAAGTATCACTCTCCTCTCCATGCTTCCCATAATGCTCGTTTCCGTACGCCACGGCGTTAAATGGGGACTCGGCGCAGCGTTTGTTTATTCCTGGACGCAGGTGCTCACAGGTAAGGTCTTCTCATGGGGCCTAACGCCTACAATGCTCGTAGCCTCGCTTTTGCTTGACTACATACTCGCATTTACCGTTCTCGGACTTGCAGGAGCTTTTCGCAAAAAAGGAACTGCAGGCGTTATCGCAGGTATGGTAATGTCATGCGTTCTTCGTTTTATTGTACACTTTATTTCGGGCATCGTTCTATGGACAAATGTCGAAGAGTTTATCGTATTCGGTCAGTCGTGGGTAAACCGCCCCGTCCTTTACTCGCTGTGCTACAACGGCCTGTACATGCTCCCCGAAACGGTATTTGCTATCATCGGCGCGGTTGTTCTTCTTTCTATTCCCCAGACAAAGAAGCTCCTTTTGGAAAACAAATAAAAGCAAGTCATAACCACCGACAAATACGACGACTTGCTTTGCCCTATAAGGGAATGTTATTTGCGTGCCTGAAAGTCCGCTGAAGCTTCCGACCTTTGCAAAACTGCCACACAGTCGCAAATGCGGCGTGATACGTCAGCTTCACTTGTGTAAATGGAGGCGGCACGGCGTATGCCGTGACGGAGGGATTGTCACACTATGACTCTCCCATACAATCCCTCACGCGCCTTCTACACCGTCTCCTTACACAGGAAAGACCGGATTGTCAAACCAAGTGCAACACAATAATCAATCCCTGTAAAGATACAAAAACAATCCCTCAGTCAGCTTCGCTGACAGCTCCCTTTACACAAAGGAGCCATAGGAGAGTGCAAACGGTTACCCTTATTCGGCGAGCCGTTTAGAAAGCGAAAACGGCTGTGCATACACGGGAAAGTCATAGGAGAGCGCTGACACCGCTTTTACATAGAGCCGGTCGGAGCGTGCTAAAGGCTCCCTTACACAAGGGAGCCGTTGGGAGAGTGCAAACGGTTACCCTTATTCGGTGAGCCGTTTAGAAAGCGAAAACGGCTGCGCATACACGGGAAAGTCATAGGAGAGCGCTGACACCGCTTTTACATGGAGCCGGTCAGAGCGTGCTAAAGGCTCCCTTTACACAAAGGAGCCATAGGAGAGCGCAAACGGTTACCCATATTCGGTGAGCCGTTTAGAAAGCGAAAACGGCTGTGCATACACGGGAAAGTCATAGGAGAGCGCCGACACCGTTTTTACATAGAGCCGGCAGGAGCGTGCCAAAGGCTCACCTTACACATAGGAGCCGGTAGGAGGGATTGCTCCACGGCAAAAGTCTCTATGGAACATCCGATTAGCGAACGGTTTTCAAAAAAATCTGCCTGCACCGCAAAAGCGGTGCAGGCAGTTTTCTTTTTGCTTATTTTGCCGCGTCGTCAACGAAAAGCTTTCTTACAGCGTTCGGATCAGCCGGCTTTTCCTCGGGCCGGGGGTTATCCCTATTCTCGAAGAACTTCTGTGCAACCTGCGGGAAGAGAGCATAGGAGAGTACGTCCTCCTCGCACTTTGCCCACTGTTTGCACTCCTCACGGTATTTGTCAAGTTCGGGCGAGAGAAGGTCTGCAGGACGGCAGGAGATAATCTCTTCGTCGCCGATAGCCTTTTTTCTCACCTCTTCGTTTACCTCTCCCGGGAGCTTGCCGTACTCGCCGCGCAAAAGTCCCTTTGATTCTTTGGTAAACATCTTGTATCTTTCGCCCATAAGGACATTGAGCACCGCCTGGCTTCCTACTATCTGAGAAGTAGGAGTTACAAGCGGAGGATAACCGTAGTCTTTTCTGACTCTCGGAACTTCCTCGAGCACTTCATAGAAACGGTCTTCGGCATTCGCCTGCTTAAGCTGATTCAAGAGGTTGGAGAGCATTCCGCCCGGAACCTGGTAAAGCAAGGTCTTTGTATCAACACCGAGAACCTTCGGATCGAGGATACCCTCTGCCTTTAGCTTATCGGCAACGCCTCTGAAATAAGCGGCAATTTCCGAAAGGAGCTGAAGGTCTAAACCTGTATCACGCTCTGTGCCCTTGAGGGTAGCTACGAGAGATTCCGTCGCAGGCTGTGAAGTGCCGTTTGCAAGCGGTGAAAGAGCGCAGTCGACGATATCGACTCCTGCCTGAGCCGCAAGGAGATTTGTCATGTCTCCCGTACCCGTCGTATTGTGGGTATGAAGATGAATCGGAACGGGAACAGCCTCTTTCAGCTTCTTTACGAGCGAATAAGCATCGTAAGGAAGCAGGAGGTTTGCCATGTCCTTGATACATATTGTATCCGCGCCCATTTCAACGAGAGTCTTTGCAAGGTTTACAAAATATTCTTCGTTGTGAACGGGACTTGTCGTATAGGATATAGCCGCCTCGCAAATTCCCCCGTACTTTTTCGTGTACTTTATAGCCGACTCGAGATTTCGGGGGTCGTTAAGCGCGTCAAATATTCTGATTACGTCTATACCGTTTTCGATAGACTTTTTACAGAACGCCTCAACAACGTCGTCTGCATAGTGCTTGTAACCGAGGATATTCTGTCCTCTGAAAAGCATCTGGAGTCTTGTGTTGGGCATATGCTTTCTGATAGTGCGAAGACGTTCCCACGGATCCTCATTAAGGAATCTGAGACATGAGTCAAAGGTAGCTCCGCCCCAGCACTCGACAGACCAGTAACCGACCTTGTCGAGCATTTCGAGAGCGGGAATCATATCGCTTATCTTCATACGTGTAGCCGCCTGAGACTGGTGAGCATCACGGAGAATTGTATCTGTTATATTAAGTTTGTTCGCCATATTATACCTCCATTATCAGCCGAACAGGGCGATAAGAACGCCTGCAGCTATTGCAGAACCGATAACTCCCGCAACGTTCGGTCCCATAGCATGCATGAGCAGGAAGTTCTTCGGATTGTCCTTCTGTCCGACAGTCTGGGAAACTCTCGCCGCCATAGGAACAGCCGAAACTCCGGCGGAACCGATAAGGGGATTTATCTTGTTCTTCAAGAACAGGTTCATGAATTTTGCAAGGAGAACGCCGCCTGCGGTGCCCAGACCGAATGCGACAACGCCCATGCCGATAATCTTAATAGTCTGAAGCGAAAGGAAGTTTGCAGCTGTTGCCGTAGCGCCGACAGAAACGCCGAGGAATATCGTAACGATATTTATAAGCTCGTTCTGAACCGTCTTTGAAAGACGCTCTGTAACTCCGGAAACATTAAAGAGGTTTCCGAGCATAAGACAGCCGACAAGAGGAGCGGCTGACGGAACGAGAAGCGCAACAAAGACAGTAACGACGATCGGGAAGATTATCTTCTCTGTCTTTGAAACCTCTCTCAAAGGCTTCATAACAATCTGACGTTCCTTTTTAGTTGTAAGGAGCTTCATGATAGGCGGCTGAATGACAGGCACCAGCGCCATGTATGAGTACGCCGCAACGGCGATAGGTCCGAGCAGATGAGAAGCAAGACGGGTGGTTACGAAAATAGCCGTAGGACCGTCAGCTCCGCCGATGATACCGATAGACGCCGCTTCAGCAGGTGTGAAACCGAGGGCGAAAGCGCCGATATAAGTAATGAAAATACCTATCTGTGCCGCTGCTCCGAGAAGCATGCTCTTGGGATTTGCAATCAGCGGACCGAAGTCGGTCATAGCTCCGACGCCGAAGAATATAAGGCAGGGATAAATACCTGCTTTAACGCCGATATAGAGAATATCGAGCAGTCCTCCCTCGCGCATTATAGCGCCGTAGCTGTGATATGCAGGGTTGTTGGGATCGAGGAATGCGTCCCAAAGCTCAGCGTGATACAGTCCCGCGCCGGGAAGATTGGTGAGCAGCATACCGAATGCGATAGGCAAAAGCAGCAGCGGCTCGAATTTTTTAACAATCGCGAGATACAGAAGGAAACACGCGATAGCGATCATGACAAGGTTTTTCCAATTTTCTCCCTCGAAAAAACGAACAAAACCCATCTGATCGATAAAGTTCATAAGTGCCGTCATATTACGTTATCTCCTTATGCAATAGCGCAAAGGAACGCGCCTGTCTCTACTGTTGCGCCCTTTGCAACAGCCACACCGGATACCGTGCCGTCGCAGGGAGCGAGAATTTCATTTTCCATTTTCATAGCTTCGAGAACCATAAGAACGTCTCCGCTCTTGACAGCCTGACCGTCTTTAACATTTACAGCGAGGATGGTGCCGGGCATAGGTGCGTTGACCTTTTCACCGCCGGCGGGAGCGGCAGCCTTGGGAGCTGCGGCAGGTGCGGCAGGTGCTGCTGCCTTGGGCATCTCCGCGCCCTCTGCCATTTCTTCAACCGTGATAGCGTATTCGGTTCCGTTTACGTTTACAAGATACTTTTTCATTTTTATAAAACCTCTCTTAGATTATTTCTTTTCGATTTTAATTATGCGGATTCCTGCCGCGTCCGTACCGGAAGCTTCAGCTATTGCCGCAGAAACTGCCGCGACAAACTCGCCCCTGTTCGGAATTTCATCTGCGCTTGCCGCAACTGCGGGCGCTCCTGTGCCGACCGCCGGTTTCTCCTTTATCAGTGCTTTACATATCGCGCCCGTTATCGAGCAGATAATAATAAGACTGATAAGTCCGACAAAGACTATGCCGACGCCCATAAGAATAACCGTAAGGTTATTTACGCCTTCATAGTATGTGCCGTCGCCTCTTTCGAGCTGGCTTAAGAAAAATTCACCCATATTCTTACCTCCTGTTTATATATATGAGATTTATTGATTGTAAAAAATTCAAAAATCAATTTATTATATCACTATTTTCCTTTTTTTACAATAGGTTTATTCTAAAAATAAACATAATTAACAAGCAAAAAAACAGACGTTTTTCCCTTTATATAGGAATAAACGTCTGTTTATCTTCTTTTAAGAGTCAAAAGCCCGAGTTTGTCTTCGTTATGAACTGTCTCTTATACACATCTCC
>CAMGCN010000010.1 GCA_946040935.1 uncultured Clostridia bacterium
ACACCTCAGCCTTCGTCGGCAGCGTCAGATGTGTATAAGAGACAGGAATAAAGAAATGTTTTACTTTAGAAAGAAAAAGCCGTGTTTTGGTTTTGATTTTCTTGGTTTCTCTCATGAGCGGCAACCGCCTCTCATATTTTTTTAACTTTTCCGAGCCGCGCTCGATATGCTTTCCGTCACGGTTTATCGCGCTGACTAAAGCGACTATCTGCTCGCGCTTTATACCGTATTCGAGCTTGTACTGATTGTCGCCGCACATTACAAAGGCTCCGTCCTTTTCCGACACTATGCGGTGCAAAACATAAACTCCGTTTTCCCTTTGGTACAGGACGATGTCTCCTATACGAGCGTCGTCAGCCGCGCTCAGCTCTACGCTGTCTATGCCCGGACGCAAAAGGGGGAGCATGCTCGTCCCGTTCGGTATAAATGTGAAAATACCGCCGGAAGACACCGCCCTGTCTATGAGGGGGCGCATCTGTGCGACGGTCATTTGTCTATTCAAGGGCGCCTGCCTTTTCAAGCGTTCTGATAAAGTCCTGTGCGCTTTCTTTGGCGACTTCTTCGCTTACTTCATATTCCTGCGTCATGGCCTTGACTATTCCGTCGAGGTCTGCGCCTTTTTCGAGCAGATCCCATATAAACTTTCCGCTGTCGTTGAGAGTTATCATACTTTTGAACGTCTTTGACAGCTCGCCCGTTGCGATGACTATGTTTTCCCCGCCTACACGGCTTACTAAAAATCCCTGTTTAATTTTCATTTTTTACTCCCGTGATTGTACTGTATGACAGTTTAGCCGCGTCTTGAGAAATATCGCAGCCTAACCGCCACGTATCGGTATATTCTAAAGTTTTGTCTACAAGAGAAAGAATTTTTGAAAGCTTGTCCGCTTCACTCGGACGAAAGATTTGCCCCATTATCAGGCGTGCCGCGATTTTTTTGTCAAGCGGCCGGATAAAGTTTTCAGCAGAGCGCTCGAGATATATTATTCCCTTAAGACGCGCGCATCTGTTCTTGCTCCAGTTTTCCTTACCGCACCAGGGACTTCCGCAGGCATACGGAATGCCGTCTTTCAGGCGTATTATCGGCTTATCTCCGTTTATTATGTCCGCTCTTTCTCCGAGCAGTTCACGCAAAAGTCTTGTGTGGGTGGATTTTCCCGTTCCGCTTTTTGCCGTTATGGCATAGCCCTCTCCGTCTATGGTAAAGGCGGAGGCGTGCATTATATAAGCGTCAAACTCAGGCAATATAAGCCCCAGCTTTCTGTGAGCGCATACACTCTCACAGTATCCGCGTGAATACTGTCCCAAGGGACCGGCCATCTCTTTGTCTATCTCTTCTTCGCTCACGCAAAGGCTGATTTGCGCTTTCGTCTCGTCACACTCATATTTTTTGCATAGCTTGGGTAAATAGGAGTATTTTGCGGCGATTTCAATATTGATTCCTGCAATTTTATATAACTGCATCAGTTGTCACCGAAACTAACATAGGGAAGCTCAAACGTATTCCCTGAATTTGGATTAAAAGGACCTGACTCTGTTTCGCCTTGTGTTTCTTTATCTGTTTCTTTATTGTCTGTTGTCTCTGTACGGTTTTCGGTTTCCTCCTCGGACCCGTCGAGCGTATCATATTCTATATAATCGCCCGGAAGAGCGTCATCATTGCTTTCGTCGGATGCCGAAGAGACGTCGTTTTCTTCCTGTGACGGAATGGAAGCTTGCTTTTCGTCACTGCTCTCGTCTGTCCCGCTGTACTGATTTTGAGAGGAGCTTGTTTTGTCAGAGTTTGCGTTTTGTTTTTCTCCGCCTTTAACTGCGAATATAACGGCGATTACCGCCGCGATCAGGATAAGCGCGGCCGCGATAATAACGATTGTTTTCTTATTATCCAAAAACTTTTTCATAGTTATATTTTACAACAAATAGGCTTTCATGTCAATGAGAAATATATTACGCACAGCAAAGGAAACGCATATTGTCTTAACAAAAGTTTAGGGGCTGTATGAAATCCGCCGCAAACCCTCCCGACGGCGCACATGGTACGCAGAGAGGTGATTTTCGTTTGTTTTTCATGGGCAAATAAAAAGCGCTGTAAAAACTTGCGTTTTTACAGCGCCGTTTTAGATTTAATTTAGAACTTGTAATTAATCGGTGAATATGTTCTCCACTCCGGCGAACTGTGCGTCGAGCTCGGGCACGGTCTTGTTCTGATCGATTTCAAAGTCCTTCAGCGTGCCGTCCTCGTTGTATACAATATCAAAACTGTAGGTGTAACTGTTTTTATCTTGGAAGAATTCCTCTTTTTCTTTTTGAATAAGCTCTTCAAAAGCCGAGCGGTCTACCTCAAAGATTTTGATAAGTTCAAGCATGCTGATTTGATTTGAGTAGTTTATTTTATCGATTTTGCTTTCTATCAGAGCTTTTTCTTCGTCGGTTTTATTTAGGTAATTTTCCTGTTCTTTCCCGTACTCTATTACATAGCTCTTTAATCTATACAATCTCAATCGCTTGTCAGAAGTCTTGTACCTGCTTTCAAGATCTCTGTAATAGTCTTCTATTGCCTCGAGGTCATCCGAATAAAGCAGGTCGACGTTATGGATACATTCGGGAATGTCGTTGCAGTATTTTTCGAATGTTTCCCGCGGAATTTGGAAAAAGTCGATAAATGCCTTGACGTCGTGTCCGTATTCTGAGCAATCGCTCTGTACGGTTTTTTTGTTTTCTGCCACAGCGGCGAACCAGTCCATGACTGCGTCGTCGTCGCCGACTAAATCGGTTAACCCGGTATGAATTACATGAAATTGTCCGAAGTGAACCTCGCAAAAACCGGATCCCACTATCTTCTCCGAATTTTCGGTGTTTTCAGACTCGGACGGTTGTTCGGACGGGGCGTTTACTTGTGAGCATGACGCTAAAACTGTCAATAACATACATAAACAAATGATTGCCGATATAAATTTTCTCATTATTTTTCCCTTTCATGTTTTACAGCGCCGTTTTAGATTTAATTTAGGACTTGCAATTAATCGGTGAATATGTTCTCCACTCCGGCGAACTGTGCGTCGAGCTCGGGCACGGTCTTGTTCTGATCGATTTCAAAGTCCTTCAGCGTGCCGTCCTCGTTGTATACAATATCAAAACTGTAGGTGTAACTGTTTTTATCTTGGAAGAATTCCTCTTTTTCTTTTTGAATAAGCTCTTCAAAAGCCGAGCGGTCTACCTCAAAGATTTTGATAAGTTCAAGCATGCTGATTTGATTTGAGTAGTTTATTTTATCGATTTTGCTTTCTATCAGAGCTTTTTCTTCGTCGGTTTTATTTAGGTAATTTTCCTGCTCTTTTCCGTACTCTATTACATCGCTCTTTAATCTATACAATCTCAATCGCTTGTCTAAGGTCTTTCTTCTGTTTTCAATATCTCTGTAATAGTCTTCTATTGCCTCGAGGTCATCCGAATAAAGCAGGTTGACATTATGGATACAGTAGGGAATGTCGTTGCAGTATTGTTCAAATGTTTCCCGCGGAATTTGGAAAAAGTCGATGAATGCCTTGACATTGCATCCGTATTCTGAGCAATCGCTCTGTACGGTTTTTCTGTTTTCTGCCACAGTGCCGAACCAGTCCATGACCGCGTCGTCGTCGCCGACTAAATCGGTTAATCCGGTATCAACTACATGAAATTGTCCGTGGTGAACCTCGCAAAAACCGGTTCCTCCTATCGCGTCCGAATTTTCGGTGTTTTCGGACTCGGACGGTTGTTCGGACGGGGCGTTTACTTGTGAGCATGACGCTAAAACTGTCAATAACATACATAAACAAATGATTGCCGATATAATTTTTCTCATTATTTTTCCTCCAATTTGTGTTTTTTTAGTGTCGCGAAATTGTTTCTCTTAAACTCACCTCCCTGTTTATTCTAATCACATTATATATTAGATTGTATAATGTGTCAACTGGCAAAACAGGGAAGAATAGACAATTTATTTGTTGATATTGCACAAATATAATGTAAAAATAGCTGATAAATAAGTAAATCCGCTCATATGAGCGGATTTACCACATTATTGAGTCTTTATCAAATATATGTTTTAGCTTTCTTATAACAGATAAAAACGCCGAAAATCAAGGCTATTTCACATAGAACGCTCTGCGCTGTTTTTTTACAGCCCCTTTGATAGGTCATGTGTTATCTTTATGATATCGCATGATTATAGACGCGCATTGTGCACGGGTAGCGTAACCGCGCGGATTTATTACCGTTTCGCTCATTCCCGTGATATACTTTTTCGCGTTCGCCCAAACAAGAGAAGTCTTTGCAAATGTGCTGGCATCACGAAAGTCGGTGTATTTTGACATATCGACAGTCGCGTCGACGTCGACGCCTTTATAGTTTGCATATCTGTAAAGTATGCAGACGAACTCCTCGCGGGTAATGGGCATGTCGGGAGAGTAGTGGCTGCTGTCTATTCCAACGACGAGTTTGCTATTATAACCCCATTTTATTGCTTTTTCATGCCATGCGCCCTCCGGAACATCCACAAAAGGATTCGTCATGTCTTCTGTTGAGGGCCTTCCCTCCAAATTATACAGGATTTGAACGAGCATAGCACGGGAGGTCAGGGAGGAGGGGGAGAAAAACACCTTGCTTGTTCCCGACATCAGTGAGTTTTCGTACACATATTTCACCGCTTTGTGAATCCAGTCTCCGTTTTGAGATACGTCTATAAACGGAAAGTTGAACTCCGGCTTTTCAAGTCCGGTTATCGTAAATGTATATTCTTTGGGAAGGGTGCCGTAATTCGGAGTTATCGAGTATGTGACGGTATTTAATCGGAGCACAATGCCGAAAACCTTTCCTTTTGCCGTGTCGGGCGTGAGGAGAGTTTGAGAGTCTTTGCTTATCAGGGAATATGCTTTTATTTTTGTCGGCGTATTATAAACCAGATAATCTCCGTACCGTGACAGGCCGGAAAAGCTGTCTGTATAGTAGGAGTTTTCCGTCGACCACTTGACATTCTCGGGATAAATGCAGTTTTTGCCGTCTGTTTCACAGTCATATGTGCATATGCCCTTATCAAAACAGTAGAGCGTGTCATCGACATAAACAAACGGCGAGAGTATATCCCTATACTGCTTATTCTCATATCTTGTATCAGTACACGGATAGTCGGCGTATGTCGTGAGGTGCTCTGCCTCATACTCGTTCGCGTCCGAGTTTAGAAAATAGTTATGATGGACTATTCCCTTTACATCGTGCGCCGGGTCGGTAAATATCGGATCGTCCCAGGCTACATCGACATTATACCAGGATTCGCCTAACTTCACGAGATTCCATAAATGATTTATCTTGTTACTTTCTGCAAAGGCGTTTTCAATTCCGCATTTGTCGAGCAGGTATTTATAAAACAGTGAATACGCCTGACATACTCCCTTTTTCGTCTTGATAAAGGTGTATATGTCCGAGCTTGTATAAGTATCGTCGTAGCTGTAGTATTCGACTATTTTGTCGTGGAGAATCAGCGCCTTTTCAAAATCGTCCATAGAGTCTTTTACAGACAATAATATATCGTTTGCCTCTGCTTCTACTTCCGCCAAAGCGGTATTGTATGCTACCTTGTTTGGAATTTTATATACGGGCAGGAAATAAGACAGATATTTTTCGTCTTCCGTCAGGCAGTACTGATACTGATTGGAAATATGAAAAAACTCCGGGTAATTGCGAATAATATTTAAGTAAAAATCAGAGATTTCTTCAAGGGGGATTCTGTATTGAGAAAGGTCTACGACGGTTTTGTATTTTCTTATTCCGTCTGCGAGCTTTTCCTGTGCGCTTTCATACGCGGGATTTGCGCTGAGAAAGATATCCGCCTTGCCCGTGTGTACAGCGCCGTGCGAGGCAAAAGCGGGCATGCCCGAAAGGACAATGATAATCGATAGAGTAATTGCGAGCAGCTTTTTCACCTGAGTTCTCCTTTTCGTTTTACTTATGTATACATTATATATCTTTACGGCAGTTTTGTGAACGGCTGTCTAATTCACCGTCTTCATTTCCTCGCCGTACATTCTGCGTGCGGCTTTAAGCAGCGGCGCGTGCTCGCCCGAGGACAGGTCGGGGTCTTCGCGCAGGATTTCCTCTGCACAGGCGAAAGCGTCGGTCAGGGTTTCCATGTCGTCGCAGAGATTTGCTATGCCGAATGTGAATTCTCCGTGTTGCTTCGCTCTGTGCTCCCCGTGGGGCAGGAAGTCGCCGGGGCCGCGCATTTTCAGGTCGGCTTCGGCGATTTTATATCCGTTTGAATTCTCCTTCAGGACATTTAACCTTTCTTTTGCGACCTCCGATTCCGAATCGGAAACAAGTATGAAATACGATTTTCTCTCTCCTCTGCCTACCCGTCCGCGCAGCTGATGAAGCTGGGAAAGTCCGAAGCGCTCGGCGTTTTCTACTATCATAAGGCTCGCGTTCGGCACGTTTACGCCTACTTCGATTACCGTCGTCGAGACGAGAACGTCTATTTCATGTGCGGCAAACGCGCGCATGGTTTTGTCCTTCTGCGCTCCGCTCTGCTTGCCGTGTATTAATTCTATTCTGCATTCGGGTAGGGCTGCGCGGAGCTTGTCGCAGTATTCCACCGCGTTTTTCATTTTGGGTTTTTGCTCGGTTTCCTCGCAAAAGTCAAGACCGACGAGCCCCTCCTCCTCCTCGCTCTCAATAGACGGACATACGGCGTATACCTGACCGCCCTCGCTTACCTGCTTTCGTATAAACGCGTTGAGTCTTTCGCGGAAGCTCTCGTTTACAACATATGTATCTACCTTTTGTCTGCCCGGGGGCATTTCGTCTATTTGCGAAATGTCTAAATCTCCGTACATAATATGCGCGAGCGTACGGGGTATGGGAGTTGCGCTCATGACGAGAGTGTGCAGGTCCTTTCCCTTTTCGGCGAGCGCGGCGCGCTGCATAACGCCGAAGCGGTGCTGTTCGTCGGTGATTACAAGCGCGGGATTTGCAAATTTCACCGTATCGGTCAAAAGCGCGTGTGTTCCGATGATAATACCTGTTTCTCCGCTCTCAAGCTCGGCAAGTATTTTTTTTCTTGCCGAAGCGCGTACAGAGCCCGTGAGGAGAGAGCATTTTATGCCGAGCTTTGAAAAGAGCTCGCTTATGTCCTTATAGTGCTGATTTGCCAGAATCTCGGTCGGCGCCATGAGGGCGCACTGATAACCGCCCGAACAGCAGATATATGCGGCAAGAGCTGCCACAACCGTTTTTCCGCTTCCTACGTCGCCCGAGAGAAGCCGCGCCATAGGCGTGCCGTCCTTGTTTGTCAAATCGAGCAAAATATCCTTTGCACACCTTTTCTGTGCCGCCGTGAGAGTGTACGGCAGAGCGTCGAGAAAGGGCTTTGTGTCCGTTTGCGGAATTATAGGCGCCCTTCCGCCGTGCACGGCGTTTTTCGTCATGGTTACGGCGCAGGCGAATGTGAAAAGCTCCTCGAAAACAAAGCGTTTTCTCGCCTGTGCAAGCGACGGATAGTCGGCAGGCGAGTGTATATCGTTCAGCGCCTTTTTCAGAGGAGGCAGGGAATATTTATCACGTATGTTCCCGGGTATTACATCCTCTTTTTCGAGGGGACAGCCCGAGAGGGCGATTTTAACCGCATCTTTTACATTTTTTTGGGTGAGAGGCTCGCTGAGCGGATATACCGCGAAAAACTCGGGCAGGGGTTTTCCCTCAAAATACGCCTCGTATGCGGGGGAGGACATTTCATATCTGTTGCCGCGCACTTTTATCTTTCCGTAAAAACGGAAAGTCGCGCCTAACTTAAACACATCCGCAAGATAACTCTGGTTAAAATAAGTTACAGTACATTTTCCCGTATCATCGAATGCGACGAACTTCGTCAGCGTCATTCTGCCCTTGACCATAGTGTTTATCGGTCTTGAAGCGACAGTCAAAAGCAGGGAGACGACCTCCGCGTCGCTTACATCGCAGAGACTTTTTATATTTCCCCGTCTCTGATATGCGCGCGGAAAATGGTACAGGATATCGCGCGCACATTCTATACCCATGCGCGCGTATGCAGCGGCTTTTTTTTCTCCTACGCCGTAAAAGGCGGAAACGGGTGTTTCGAGCGTCATGACTCCTCCCTGATAAATCCTTATTTATATTATACATCGGTCAGGATTCTTTTTCAAGAATATCTTGATAATGAGCCTTTGATATGATAAAATCAATGTAATAAAATATATAGGGGTAGAATATGGACTACATAACGAAAAACATCGACGGTATAGAACTCGAGTCACTGAAGAGGGGCGCGCTTCCCGAGCTTGCGGAGCTTTCGAGAAAAGCGGCCTCGGACGGTGCGGTTCTTTTGAAAAACGAAAACAACGCGCTTCCTTTCAGAAAAGGCGAAAAAATCTCGATTTTCGGAGCAACTCAGCTTGCGTATATAAAGAGCGGAACGGGCTCGGGCGGACGTGTAAACAGCCCATACGAAACAGATATTCCTTCGGGCTTGCACAGACATGTTGAGATAAACGAAGAGCTTTACGAAACGTATAAGTCATGGTGGCGGGAAAACCGCGACAAGAGCGAGTACGGCTGGGCGAGCCAACCCTGGTGCAATCCCGAGATGCCTCTTGACGAAAAGACGGCATGCGACGCGGCAAAAAAGAGCGACGCCGCACTCGTTGTCATCGGAAGAAGAGCCGGTGAAAACAGGGACAACAGCGCAGAAGAGGGAAGCTATTATCTTACGTCAGTTGAGATAGAAATGATGAAAACCGTCCGCGCGGCGTTCGACCGCGTTGTCGTCGTACTCAACGTGGGAAATATTATAGACATGGCGTGGGAGAAAAGCGTTTGTCCCGATGCGATTATGTATGTTTTCCAGGGCGGAACGGAGGGCGGAAACGCCGCGGCAGACGCGCTCTGTGCAGTGAACGGACCGAACGGCAGACTTACCGATACTATCGCTGAAAAAATTACCGACTATCCCTCTGATAAATATTATTACGAAAATGACAAGACATACTACGGCGAGGATATTTACGTAGGTTACAGGTATTTTGAGACTTTTTCACCCGACTCTGTGATGTATCCCTTTGGATTCGGTCTGTCATATACGAAATTTGAAAGAAACGTCAACCTCGTTTACGAGGATAAAGACAGCATCACCGTGAGCGTAACCGTTAAAAACGCAGGCTCCTTCGAGGGACGCGATGTTGTACAGGTATACTTCGGAGCGCCGCAGGGAAAGCTCGGAAAGCCTGTTAAAGAGCTTGTTGCGTTTTCTAAAACAGAGCCTCTCTCCCCCGGGATGAGCGAGACGATTTTGCTTGATTTTAAGATTTCCGACATGGCCTCTTATGACGACTCGGGCGTGACGGGCAATGCAAACTGCTATGTGCTCGAGGCAGGAGATTACATAATCTACTGCGGAGAAAACGTGCGCGACGCGGCGGCGGTTTATACTCATACAGAAAAGGAATGCCGCGTGGTTTCAAGACACGAGGAGCTTCTTTCCCCTGTTGAAAAATTCAAGAGATTAAAACCCGAATTCAAGGACGGAGCCTTTGTTGAGTCAAGCGAGGACGTACCCACAAGGAGCTATGACCTTGACGCGAGAATAGCCGCCGATATCCCCGAAGAAATTAAGCAGACGGGCGACCGCAAAATTAAGCTTTACGACGTTGCCGAGGGTAAGGCGACGCTTGACGACTTTGTCGCACAGCTCGGTGATGAGGAACTCGCAGTTCTCTGTAAGGGAGAGGGCATGAACTCTCCAAAGGTAACGGCAGGATGCGGCTGTGCATACGGCGGAACAAACGAAAAACTCAATTCCTACGGCATACCGGCCGTATGCGGAACAGACGGACCCTCGGGCGTTCGTATGGAGGACGGCTCTCAGGCGACATATATCCCGGGCGGCACGCTTCTTGCCTGCACGTGGGATCCCGATCAGGTGGAAAAGCTTCACACTTATTTCGGCATTGAGATGTTCGTAAATAAGATTGATACCATTCTCGCACCGGGCATGAATATCCACCGTCACCCGCTGAACGGCAGAAACTTCGAATACTACTCTGAAGATCCGCTCCTCACGGGTAAAATGGGAGCGGCGGCAACACGCGGCGTTGCCGTGACGGGAGCGACCACGACGATAAAGCATTTTATATGCAACAACCGTGAAACCAACAGATACGAATTGGATTCGATAGTTTCCCAGAGAGCTATAAGAGAAATTTACGCAAAGGGCTTTGAGATAGCTGTCAAGGAGGGGGGCGCCCGTGCAGTTATGACGAGCTACAACCCAGTCAACGGAATATGGACGGCGTCAAACTACGACCTTTGTACTATGCTTCTTCGCCGTGAATGGGGCTTTGACGGCTTCGTCATGACCGACTGGTGGGCAAGCGTCAACGGATTTGCAGGCGACGAGCCGACGGGAGATAAACTTGCATACATGGTGCGCGCACAGAACGACGTTTATATGGTTGTCGCCGACGCGATTACATTCCCCGACGATATCCTCTCGGCGATGAAAGAGGGCAGGCTTCCCCGCGGTGTTGTACAGCGCAGTGTGAAAAATCTGCTTAAGTATATCCTCTCTACTCCCGCGCTCGTTCGTGAGAGCAGAGGAGAGGGCAAAAAGCTCCTCGGGCTTGAAAAGGTCGCCGACACTCTTACTCCCATACTCGATAAGGATAATCCCGAGAGCGGAGAAGAAACCGTCGTTAATTTAGAGAGAAACAAGACAGTGCTTTTGCGTGTGACGCTTACATGCGACGCGCCCGCGCTCGTACAGGAAAATGTGACCGTCATGGGCGGAAATACCGGACTCACCACGCTGTGTGTACACT
>CAMGCN010000011.1 GCA_946040935.1 uncultured Clostridia bacterium
CATCCGGACATATTATACTATTATTCTCACCTTTTTTCAAGGGGCGGTTTACTTTTCCTTCTAAAAATGATAAAATAATGAGAACCGCCCTCCCGTGAAAACGAGAGTAATACCGTTTTATCATAGGAGACAGTTTTATCATAGGAGACAAAAATGACATTTGCCGTTTACACTCTCGGTTGCAGAGTAAATCAATATGAGAGCGCCGCGATAGCCGAGGCGCTTATCGGGCGCGGCGCGACTATGCTTTCGCCCGAGGATATATGCGACGCTTATATCATAAACACCTGCACGGTAACCGCCGAATCAGACAGAAAGGCAAGGCAGTTTATACGCCGCGCGGTCAAGAAAAATCCCAACGCATACATACTCGTCACGGGCTGTTACGCACAAAGAGAAGCAGATAAAATCTCCCGGATAGAAGGAGTCGACTATATCTGCGGCTCGAGAAACAAAAACTCTGTCGTGGACGCGCTGTTTTCACTTGAAAAATCGGGTAAAAAGAACGCTCAAGCAGAGATTTTACCGTGCGAGCTTGAAAAGCACGGCTTTGAGCCCATGTCTATTTCCTCTTTTGAGCGAACGCGCGCTTACGTAAAAATCGAGGACGGATGCGAAAACCGCTGTGCCTACTGTGTTATACCGAGCGTTCGGGGAAAGGTGACGTCAAAGCCGCACGACGCGGTATTAAATGAAGTATCCGCACTCGCAAAATCAGGCTACCGCGAGGTAGTGCTGACGGGAATAGAAACCTCGTCGTACGGAAAAGACATAGGAGACGATCTCGTGTCTCTCGTTCGCGACGTTGATAAAATAGAAGGAATAGAAAGAATACGCTTCGGCTCTCTCGATCCCGTTTCGGCAAATGCGCGTTTCGCGGATGAAATCTCCTCCCTTTCCCATGTCTGCCACCACTTTCACCTGTCTCTGCAAAGCGGCTGTGACGCCACCCTCGCCCGTATGAGGAGAAAATACAACACGCAAACCGTGAGAAAAAACATTGAGTATCTGCGTAAAAAAATGCCCGATGTTTGTTTTTCTGCCGATATCATCGTCGGGTTCCCGGGCGAGAGCGAAGAAGAGTTTTCACAGACGCTGGAATTTCTTAAAGAGATAAATCTGCTGCACGCACATGTTTTCTGCTATTCAAAGAGGCCGGGCACCGAGGCGCAAAGCATGCCCTGCCAAATCGACGAGGAAACCAAGAAAAAGAGAAACAGAATCATTTCACAAGCCTGTGAGGAGTCAAAATATTCGATAATACGAGAAAACATGGGCAAGGTCATGCCCGTGCTCTTTGAGAGTACGGAGAACGGCTATGCAACAGGCCACACGGACAATTTCATTGAAGTAAAAGCAAAATGCGGCGAAAATGTCCGCGGAAAGACTCTCGACTGTGAAATTTTTGAAATTGCAGACGGCACAGCTATTGCAAAAATACTCAACAAGTGATATACTATACCAAAATACAACCGAACACACAAAGCCTGCGCCTGCAGGAATACCTTTGTATTTCAAAGGAGCAGTGCGAAGCTGTGTGGGAAAAGACCCTTTCAAACCTTTATGGGTTAGGTTATATTTTGGTATACCAAAATATAACCGAAATCATCTGCATCAAAGCTTTGTATTAGGCTGTGTTTTGATAAAAATAACAGAGTAGGACACTCGGCGTAAAGTGCCGCGCGGACGGGGAGTTGCCGTGCGGACGAAGGCGTTTCGCCGCGGTCGGGCGTCCGCATCCCGCTGACTTCATAATGTGAGTATCCTCCTTTATGCAGCCCATTGGATGCAAAGGAGGTATTTTCATGAAAACAACAAAACAACTCAAAAAAATCACACTGTGCGCGTTATTTGCCGCAATTTCTGTTGTAATAGGAACTGTATGCAAATTATATCTTACATTTGGTGCGGTAAGATTAACATTTGAAAATTTAACTGTACTTTTGTCAGGTATATTTTTCGGTCCGATATACGGCGCGGCAGTCGGTACGGCAAGCGACCTGATAACCTGCTTTACCGCGGCACAGCCGTCTGTAAATCCGCTTATAACGCTCGGCGCATGTTCTGTCGGACTCGTAGGCGGAATCATGTCCAAGGTAATAGGTGAAAAGAAGTACAAGCTGACGGGCATACTGTTATGCGTTTTTCCGGCACACATAGTGGGCAATATGATTATAAAAACCGCCGCGCTTATTATCTTCTACTCATATCCCATACCTCTTGCGCTTCTCCGTATTCCGACATATATCCTTATCGGAACGTGCGAGAGCTTGCTTATATACACAATAATAAGTCAAAAATACATAAAAAGGCAGATGTCACAATTATCATGAACTACACTCAAGCACTTGAGTACATCCATTCGGTCTCCTGGAAAGGAAGCCGTCCGGGGCTCGAAAGAATAACCGAACTATGCGAAAAAATCGGAAATCCTCAAAACGATCTGCGCTTTATCCATGTCACGGGAACAAACGGCAAAGGCTCATTTTGCGCAATGCTGGAAAGCGTTTTGCGCGAGGCCGGATACAGAGCAGGCGTCTTTACCTCCCCGTATGTTGAGAATTTCAGAGAGAGAATTCAGATTTCCGGCAAATACATAAGCGAAGAAGAACTTGCCGATATCACGTCGTTTGTACGCAAAGCCGCGGATAAAATGGACGATTATCCCACCGAATTTGAGCTTATCACGGCAATAGCTTTTGAATATTTCAAGCGAAATGAATGCAGTGTGGTAATTTTAGAAACGGGAATGGGCGGCAGGCTCGATTCAACCAATGTTATAAAAAGTCCTCTGCTCGCCGTCATCTGCGGCGTTTCCCTCGACCATACAGAATATCTCGGTAATACGATTTCCGAAATTGCAAGAGAAAAAGCGGGAATAATCAAGCCCGGCTGCATGGTTCTTTACGGCGGAGAAGCAGGAGAAGCAAGCGACGTTATATTACAGAGAGCAAACGAACTTGTCTGCCCCTGCTACGCGGTAGACAATTCCCTGCTCTCAAATGTGAAGCTGTCGGTTGACGGCACGACATTTGACTATGGCAGGTACGAGGGACTTAAATTAAAGCTGCTCGGCGACTATCAGCTTTACAACGCGGCACGTGTTATCACCGCCGCGGAAATCCTGCGTGCGGGCGGAGTCAAGATTACCGACGAGTCGGTGAGAGCCGGCCTTGAAAAAGCGAAGTGGAAGGGCCGCTTTGAATTGTTTTCAAGAGAACCCGACGTATTTTTCGACGGATGTCACAATCCCGAGGGAACAACTCACGCGGCAAAATCAATCTCGGGTTATTACCCTGACAAAAAAATAGCTCTCATAACGGGGGTTATGAGGGATAAGGACTATCGGCAAATGGCGCAGAATCTCTGCCCCGTTTGCGAAAGAGTCTTTACGGTAAAGCCCGACAATCCGCGAGCTTTGCTTGCCGAGGAATATGCGAAGGTCTTTGCCGATATGGGTGTTTACGCCACGGCGTACGCCTCCTTTGAAGCGGCGGTTAAAGAAGCCTATGCCTACGCAAAAAAAGAAAACATTCCCCTTTTCTGCCTCGGCTCCCTCTATTCCTATTTCTCCTTCAAAAAGGCGATCGGTCCGCTTATAGAAAAGTCATGAATACAGGCAAACCGGCGTCCGCCGCGGCTCTTGTATGAATTAGCGCGGAAACGGAGTCGGAAAGCGGCAGGGACGATCAAAAAACTTATTACAAATTCGGGCGGTCAGCTGATTTGCGGCCGCCCGAATTGCATATGAAAATTGCATATGAAATTTCTATAAAAGCAAAAAAATATTTTCACACTTGTTTTTTCTCTTTCATTGTGTTAGAATATGCGCTAACGATAAAGGAGGTAAAAAATGATACTTTCAAAAGACATTAAAACCGTTATAGTCCTGCCCGACTTTCCTACCGAGCGGGAAAAATTTGCGTCAGACGAGCTTGCGGCGTATCTTAAGCGCTCCCTTGGAACAGAATCTGTTTTTGCAAACAGAGCCGAGCCGGGTGCAAACAATTTTTTTATCGGAGGTCCCAAGCGCAATCCGGCTACCGCCGCTTTAATTTCACAGGAGGAGTTCGACGCTCAGCTTACCGGCGCTGAAGGTATTTTCATTGAGATAAGAGGAAATACCGCAGTCATTGCGGGAAGCGAGGATTTCGACGACGCGGAACGGGGCGCCGTCTACGCCGTGTATGAATTTTTAGAGAGATTTATCGGCTGCTCTTTTGCGGCATACAGCAAGCCGGGGGTTTTTGCCGGTGAGATACTGCCCCGCTATGAAAGCATCAAACTTTCCGACACACGTTACGTCAAGGCACACGCCGACCGACCTTACCGCACCGCGATCATCCAATACGGAGAGGCGGCCGGAAATCCCTATCACGAGCTGAACTTACCGTTTATCGACTGGCTTGCAAAAAACCGGTACAATCGGATTCTCACCTGGGCGAGCGTATACGAGGCATATAAAAAGACAGGACTCATAAAAGAACTCGAAAAACGCGGTATACGCATGAGCGTCGGTCATCACGAGTCCTCGCGAATGTGGCTGCCCTATTTCGGAAACGAGTACTTTCCCGAGCAGTATGCGAAAACCCATCCCGAATACTACCGCTTAAACGCGGACGGCACACGTTTCACGCCGAAAAGCAAGGACGACCATACAGGTCAATGGATTTATTGCAGCAGAAACGAAGAGTGTATAAATCAAATCTCGGAAAATCTCATTTCCTGGATAAGCGAAAACCCGTCGGTCGATACCGTTGCCTTTTGGCCCAACGACGGAATTTTCGAACAGTGCAGCTGCGAAAAATGTACAAAATACAGTAAGGTGGAAAACTACACCTACTTTCAAAACGAAATAGCCAAAAGAGTAAGTGCTGTATATCCTAAAATCAAAATTGATATGCTGGTATACGTCGATTTATGGGAATGTCCGGAAGGTGCGAAACTCGAAGGATGTCTGCAAATCGACGAAGCGGCATGGGCAAAGGATCAGCGAAAATGCGGAAAACCTGACGGTTCCTGTTTATCGCATACCGAGTTTGAGGAAAACATACTGCGCTGGAAAGCCGCAGGCGCTGACGTCGTCTACTACGATTACTATATGGGCGTATACGGAAACCGTCAGCGCATCATCCCCATGGCGGACGAGATTCAGAGTATTTGGAAACGCTTTGAAAATGTCGGTATTTCGGGCGCGGGCACTCAAATCGAATGCTTCAACATATGGAATCACCTTATGAATCTCTATACCTTCGGCAGGACCGCCTACGACTCTTCCCTCTCATTTGAGGACAACCTGGCATCCCTTACCCGACTGTTCGGAGAGGGAGGAAGCTACATTGCACAGGCAATCCGTCTAATGGAACAAACTTTGGACGGACAGGAAATCATAGGCTTCGCCGGCAAATACATGATAGAGCATATTGACAAAGAAACGGTATACGGACTTTTCGAGAAGGCGCTTGCGGCGACAAAAGGAAAAACAGAGCGCAACAACATACGACTTTTGCGTATGGCATTCCGCTATTCGGATATCGAAACCGCCGACTCGTCAAATTCGCGCCGTACCGCCGTCTCCCGTTTTCAGGACTATGACGACCCGACAGGTGAACTTGCATATATGGCGACGCATTTTGACAGCTTCCGTCACAACGATCCCGGCTACGCTATCGCCTTTCCCGTTACCAACACCGACACGCACGGTTTTGTCCCGGACAAATGGTACGATTTTGAATAAAAGCAACGACCGGTTAAAAAACCGGTTGTTGTTTTTTGCCGATTGTAAACGCTTACATTTTTTTGCGCATTTATATTGACTTTTTTGCCATATTATTGTATCATATCGCATGTAAACGGTTTCAAAAGGTGAAATGGTATGAACATATACGATATTGCAAAAATGTGCGGAGTATCAACTGCTACCGTGTCGCGTGTAATTAACGGAGGAAGCGTCAGCGAAGAAACCCGTTCGAGAGTAAACGCTGTGCTGAATAAAACAGGTTACCGACCGAATCCGTACGCGCAAGGTATGAACCTCGGAAGTATGAGGGTCATAGGGATTATGGTCTCGGAAATAAACGACCTTTACTATGTCCGCGCGGTATCTACCCTCGAGCAGAGCTTTCGCCGTTTGGGTTACGACATAATTCTTTACAGTGTTGAGCCCACACCCAAAAACGTGCGGAAATATATTGATCAGCTTTTATCCCGTAAAGTGGCGGCGATTTTCACGGTCGGATCGGTATTTCACGAGGTTCAGGATGAACTCTCCACCGATGGGACGATTCCTATAATCACGGTCAATCTGGAGACTGAAAATAACGAGTGCTACAATGTTTTTTGCGATGACTACGCCGCGCTTGAGGACGCGGTGAGGTTTTTATACGAAAGAGGGCACCGCTCGTTTTTATACCTTTATGATAATGAAACTGTCAGCGGAACAGCAAAGCTTCACGGCTTCCGCCGTGGGATTAAGGCATGCGGACTTGATGAGAGCGCAGCCCTTGTTTACAACTGTCCGCGCGATATATACGCGGCGCGGGAAACTGCGGCACAGCTTTTAACAGAGCACTCTGACATCACCGCGGTACTCACATCTGTTGACGAGCTCGCCGTAGGCGTACTAAAGGCCGCCACCTCGCTCGGAAAATGCGTTCCCAAGGACCTTGCGGTCATAGGGTATGACAATTCCATACTGTCCGACTGTGCAACACCGAGAATCACCTCTATCGACAACAAGGTCGACGACCTTTGCACACTGGGCGTTAACTTATTTTCAGACCTCACAGAAGGAAAACCCGTTGCCAGAAAATATATATTAAACTGTGAATTAATCGAAAAAGAAACGACATGAAGACGGTAATCACAAATACAAAACTCGTCACCGAAAATAAAGTATTTGCCGACCGAGCCATAGTTATAGAAAACAGCAAAATTTCTGCTCTCCCAAGGGCAGATTCCGTCGAGCCCACGCATTTTGACCGGGTATTTGACGCGCAAGGAGCCTATGCCAGCGCGGGTTGGATAGAACTGCATACCCACGGCATAAGCGGTTATGATTTTATGGACGCGGACAGCGAAGGTGCCGTGCGTGCAATGCATGAATACGCCAGACACGGAGTGACAGGGGTATTTCCCACCACTATGAGCGCGCCTTTTGAAGAAATCGAGCGTGCGCTCGACTCCCTTGCCGCGGCAGGTTTTAACGGAGGCGCGGAATTTCTCGGTGTACATCTGGAGGGACCGTATTTCAGTCCCGAACAGTGCGGAGCGCAGCCGACGGCAAGACTTCGCACACCGGCCGACGGGGAGTACGCGCGCCTTATACAAAAGTACCCTTTCATTGCCCGTATTGACTCTGCGCCCGAGCTTGAGGGAAGCGAAGAAATGGCCAAATATCTTACCGAACGCGGTATTGTCTGCGGTATAGCCCACACAGACGCAAACTCGGCGACTGCCCTTTCGGCAATAGACGCCGGATATCGGATAGCAACTCACCTGTATTCGGGAATGTCGGGAGTACATAGAGAAAACGGATTTCGATACGGCGGCACGGTAGAGGCGTGTCTGCTTCGGGACGAGGTTTTCTGTGAGGCTATATGCGACGGTATTCACCTGCCCTCCGAGCTATTGAAACTAATATATAAAGTCAAGGGTTCAGAAAAAATGGTACTCGTGACGGATTCAATGCGAGGTGCGGCAATGAATGAGGGCGAGTGCTGTATGCTCGGTAATCAAAGCAACGGAACTCCTGCCGTAATCTCGGACGGAGTCGCGTGGCTTGCCGACCGAAGCGCCTTTGCAGGAAGCGTCGCAACCTACGAGCGCCTTATCCGAACGGCAACCCGACTTGCCGACATCCCCCTGCCCGAGGCGATCACGATGGCAACCCGTACTCCGGCGCGTGCCATGGGCATTAAGAACAAGGGAGTTCTCGCCACCGGATACGACGCGGACATTACAGTCTTTGACGATGATATACAAATACTGCTTACTGTCGTAGGCGGTATAATTCAATATGACAAAAAGGAGAAGTAATAATGAAAATTACTCTTTCGGAAAATGCGGCGGAACTCGGCGAGCGCGCCGCAGCCCTGACCGCAAAACTGTTAAACGAGGCAATAGAAAAGAAGGGCGGCGCACGTCTTGTGCTTTCCACCGGCGCATCTCAGTTTGAAACTATCGCGGCTTTGGTAAATAAGGATGTAGACTGGTCTTATGTCGAGGTATTCCATCTTGACGAGTATGTGGATCTCCCCATCACTCATCCCGCAAGCTTCCGCAAGTACATAAAAGAGCGTTTCCAAGACAAGGTAAACGCCAAGGTTATAAACTACGTCAACACCGACGGCGACATTTCTTCAAATATCGCCTCCCTCACAAAAGAACTTCGCAAGGCTCCTGTGGATGTTGCACTCATCGGAATCGGAGAAAACGCACATATCGCTTTCAATGATCCGCCGGCGGACTTTGACAATGAAAATGCGTACATTATAGTCAATCTGGACGAGAAGTGCCGTAAACAACAGCTCGGCGAGGGCTGGTTTGCCACACTGGAAGACGTGCCGAAGCAAGCGGTCTCCATGACTGTAAAAGAAATAATGAAGGCAAAAGCGATTATATCCTCTGTTCCTCATGCGGTAAAATCACAGGCGATAAAGGAAACACTGGAAAACGACCTGACGCCGAATGTTCCTGCCACCATGCTCAAACAGCATGCAAACTGGAATCTTTTCGTTGACCGAAATTCCGCGTCCGGCGTAGAAATAGAAAAGTACCTGTAAAAAAACGGTTATCTACATACTAAAACGGCTTATGAGTTCAGCTGAACTCATAAGCCGTTTTTAACATAATTTTGTCTCTTGGTTTATTACTCTTGTGTTTACGCGATTTCTTCGTAACCGAGATACTCGGAGTCCTGCACCGACATTGCCTGACTGAAGTACCGGAAGATAGCATAGTCCTCGTCGTCGCCTGCGTCGCCGTCCCCGTCATAGTCGACAGTATCGTCAAACTCTGCGAAATACGAGTAGTCGTCATCATAATAGCCGTCATCCCCGTAGTAGTCTTCGTCCGTCATGCCGCCGAACATTCCGAACAGAGGAAGGAGAAACTCGTTTAACTCATCCTCCGACAGCTTGACTATATTTTTATATTCGGGCATTGCCTCGGGCGAAGCCTCGCTCTTAAGTGACGCCTCAAAATTCATTCCTTCAAGAGAGAATGTCACCTTAAGCATATTTTCAGAAGACTCTATTTTGCCCGAAACGGTGTCGGTTCCGGACTCTTCCGACTCCTCTGTCAAAGTAAACTCGGATGTACTCTTGTCGTAAACGAACTCAATGGAAGAGGAAACGCCGTCTTCATCAACCGTGAGCTTGCGGCAGTATTTGCCGTCTTTGTCGGCACGGTCGAGCAGGAGTGAAATCTCCTCTTCTCCCTTTATATTTATCTTGTATTGTACGCTCTCGGCAGGCTTTTTGCCGAGGTCGATAAGTACTTCTTCTCCGCCGTCTGATTTCAGACTTATTTGCATTATAACCTTTTCGTCGGGGTTGATGGCAAACTTAAGATCTGCACTTTGTTCCGACTCACCCTCAAGCTCATCTATTAATTCCTGAACAGTGTCAGAATCAAGACTTGCGTTTTTATCTGCAAAATCTTTGATTACATTCAAAACTTCCGAAGCGGTTTCCTTGGTAAGCTTATAGTTTACGCAAATTGCCTTGACATCCTCGCCGCCCGTCGTAATATTTTCTTCGGTAACCTCGGTTTCAACCTTTTCAAACACACCCTTGAGGTCGTTTGCGAGCTGATTATAGTTTTGCATAAGCTCGGCGCTGTTTTTTTGCATATTGTCGAGCATATCGCCTATTTCCTCCATAAGCTCGTCGTAAGATATACCCAAAGTCGAAAGAAGCGCTGAATCTTTAAGATCCTCTTTCAAGGTTTTTACATTTACGCCGTATACTCCCTCGCCAAAGATACTGTCACTCTGAAGCGCGATATTCGACTCGTCTATATATGCCTTTATATCTGTTTCTTCAGTTTCGCTCTTTATCTTTAAGGAAATATTAGCCAGCTTGTCTTCCGCCTTCCATAAAACGCCGACGCTCGCCGATTCCCCGCTTTCAGAGCCTGTAATGGTAAAGCTAAGCTCACCCGTTTTATCAAGACCGTTTGGCGCATTAAAAGGCAGGGCGTTTTGCATTATGCTCTCGTATGTGTTTTTAAGAGCGCTCAAAACCTGCGCATTCGGATTTTTCTTTACCTGACTTACAGTAAGCGCACATCCGCCGAGCACGAGTGCCAGGCACAATACTATGCACAAGAGAGGTAAGCTGAAATATTTTTTAAGTTTCATTGTTTTTTCTCCTCATGTTGAAATTAATTATCGTTTAGGTCATTCAAGTCAAATTCGTTTGCCGCCTCGTCTCCGCAGCAGGGGTCGGGAGCGACCGTGCGTTTATCGGGTGCGGCAGCGGGTGTGACGTTTCCTATTCCCGTACTCTCGGAAAAAATGACGTTTCTCTTTACCGCTTCAACCGCGTCGGTAGGAACGATGATTTTCGCCGCTTTTCCGTCAGCGAGCTTTACGAGCGCGTCATATCTGCGAAGCTCGAGCACCGACTCGTCCGCGCCGGCGTCTTTAAGCGCTTTGATACCGTCGGCTTCTGCTTTTCTCGCAAGGAAAATAGCCTTTGCTTCGCCCTCTGCGCGTGCGATGCGTGCGTCTCTTTCACCCTGAGCCGCAAGCACC
>CAMGCN010000012.1 GCA_946040935.1 uncultured Clostridia bacterium
CACCTAAGCCTTCGTCGGCAGCGTCAGATGTGTATAAGAGACAGTATATCATGTCTGCTTAATCTTATTGCTTTATCTTCTCACATCGCGCATTGTGATAGCGTCTTTATTCAAGAACTTCATAATCTTCAGCGCCTTTTGAGTTGCGTCAAAGAAAACTACGCTTTTCTGACCGTTCTGCTCGAATATCGCAAAATAAAGATCAGGCTCTTCCATATCAGAGCAGTACTCATAGCGATTTACGATATCGGGCGCTTCGGCAAGCTCTCTTTTGTCAGAATCGTTATAAGGAGCTATAACGCTCATATCGGCTATCTTGACTCTTAAAATATCCTCTTTATAATATCTGCCGCCGCTGAACTTATCAAAGCACAAATCACCCGAAAGTATGCTGTAACGGTATTCCGTCATGACAAGAGGAGTAGTTATGTAAGAAATAAACCACGTGCCGGTTGCGAGAAGCAACGCGCCGACAAATATGAATATACCGCCGACACTGAATATCGCAAAAAGCATTCCCAAAATCCATACAACTTTAATAAGAGTGCGAAGGATTCTTTTAAGCTTCGCCTTGCCGACGGGCTTCTGCTCAACAGTAAGCTCGGCAAAGTTACCCGATTCGTGAGTTCCTCTCGATGCGTAAATATCAGAGTTCTTTTGTGCCATTTTTTGTCACCTCATAGTAAATTTTAGTCAGGTTTATGGAAAAAATATTCCTGTACCAAATGATTATATCATATATTGCATAAAAATTCAACGATATTTTTTGACAAAGTGACGATACACTTTTTTTGCAAATTTCTTGCAATAAGCATACTGTTGTGATATAATACTCTTGTAATTTAAGGATTACATTCGATTTCGATCGGAAAAAAATAATTAACGGAGGTATCACATTATGAACAAGACAGAGTTAGTTGCAGCAGTTGCTGAAAAGGCTAATCTCTCGAAGAAAGATGCAGAAGCGGCTGTAGCAGCTGTTATCGCATCTGTCGAAGGCGCTCTCAAAGCCGGCGATAAGGTTCAGCTCGTTGGTTTCGGTACTTTTGAAGTACGCGAAAGAAGTGCAAGACAGGGACGTAATCCTCAGACTGGTAAAACGGTTGAGATCCCTGCTTCAAAGGTTCCTGCATTCAAGGCAGGTAAAGCTTTCAAAGACGCAATCGCAAAATAATTTTTATCTTAAAAAGCTATCCGCCTTTGGGCGGATAGCTTTTTTAAGTTCGTATTTTTCAGGTAATAATATTGAAGTTTATAAAAAACAGGATTTTACTTTTATGCTCTTTGCTTTATATCCTTGTCCTGTATATCTCGGGATATTTGAATATAAGCCAAAAGAAAACAATATTAATCTCGGCGTTTGCCTGCTTCGCGGTTACATTAATAATACACTTAATAATTAAAAGGAAAGTTTTCCCTATTGTCTGTGTTTTTATATCTGTTATACTGTCGCTCGGTATATCGGTAAGCTACTTTGATTTCAAAGTTAAAAATATTACTTCTCTTGCCGACAAAGAGCTCTTTGTCGAGGGCGAGGTACTGAAAGAAAAATCAGTGCTGTCTTTCCAAAACACATACGAAGTAAAAATCAAAAAACAAAAAGGTATGTTCTCCTCTTTTCGCGGAGAGCTGACCGTTCCGTCAGATATCACGCTCGACGAGGGAGATGTTTTTTCGGGCGTACTGTCTTTCCGTAATTTTGCCGATGACATTGACGGGTATCCGGAAAAGAGATATAAGCAATCGAAAAATATTTTGCTCGCGTGTGAATCAGACGATATTACCGTCATCGGAAAGTCCGATTCGCCCTATTGCTTTTTCAGAAAAATAAACAGATATCTTTCCTCGCTTATTTCGAAAAAGTTAAGAGACGATGTTTCTCCGTTTGTACGCTGTGTGTTGCTGGGCGACAGGGACGATATTTCTGCAAAAATCAAGCGGGACTTTGAAAATCTCGGAATATCGCACATGCTCGCCATTTCAGGTATGCATTTTTCCATAATCACCGGGTTTCTTTATCTTTTTCTTTCTGCTCTTTGTGTCGATAAAAGAATCAAAAACATCATAATGATTCTTTTCTGTATATTAATTATGGCGGTGACGGGTTTTTCCGTTTCGGTAGTTCGCGCAGGCGTAATGCTGATAATAAGTTTTCTCTGTTTTTACTTCGGAAAGATCTCCGATCCTGCGAGCGCCCTTTGTTTTGCGTGCGCGCTCATATGTTTTGTAAGTCCGTGTTCTGTTTACGACGCAGGTCTCATACTTTCTTTTTGCGCCACTTTTGTAATTGTAACTGTCGGAGAGAAAATACGCGCGGACGTCTTTGAAAGCAAGCTTCCGCAAAAACTGAAAAAGCCTATTACCGCTCTGCTTGTTTCACTTGCGGCTTCTTTTGCTTTGCTTCCCGCTTCTTACTTTTATTTCGGCAAGATTTCCTTTGCTTCTCCCGTCTTCACCGTTTTGTTTTCACCTG
Organism: uncultured Clostridia bacterium; assembly: GCA_946040935.1. Classification (GTDB taxonomy): domain Bacteria; phylum Bacillota; class Clostridia; order Oscillospirales; family CAG-272; genus CAKSEI01. Next base: position 2,474 of record CAMGCN010000012.1, read on the forward strand.
TCCTTGCATTAATACTGTACCTCGCGCTGATTCTGCTTCTGACATCAAAAATACCTTTTGTATCATTTATTATTGTCAAGCTGCTTGACGCGACGGTAGGCGGAGCTCTCAACGCCGTTTCATTTATTTCGGATTCGCATATCTTTACGATTTCTCTCGATTATCCGTTTGTCGTTTACCTTATACTGATTTTCGTTTTAATTTGTCTTTTACTTTTCGTTTTCTGCCCGAAAAAGTCGGTGTGCTATTTTCTCCCGATTGTTTTCTTTGCGCTTGCCTATCCTACATGCAAAATCGTTTACAACGATATGACAAAAGACGAAATGTACGTTTCGGTATGTAATACGGGAGTAAACGACATGATATCCTGTACGCAGGAAGGAAAGAGCACTCTCATTGATTCGGGAAACGGCTCCTTTTCTCCGATATATTCCGCGTACACCAAAACCATGAAAAACGACTGTGTGACGTCTTTTTCATCATATATAGTTATAAACTATTATAACAAAAGCACTTCTTCTCTTAACAGGCTGTTATCAAGAGAATTTGTAAAAACCGTATATCTTCCCGAGCCGTCGGAAGACGACTGTGAAATATACGAAAGAATGTGCGAAACCGCGGAAGAGGCGGGAGTAAACGCGATAACATACAAATACGGCGAAGCATTAGACTTAAGTCCCGTTTCGGTTATAATAGACGAGCCCGTCTATATAAAGCGCTCAAAGCGCCCGATAAACAAAATACATATAAAAAGCGGCGACGATGAAGTCATATATCTCGGCGCGGCATACTCGGAAACGGCGGATTTGCCTGACAAAGCAACTCTGATATGCGGCACATACGGTCCCAAATACAAAGAAAATTTTTCATGTGAAAACGAAGACATATATCTGTGCGAAAGCGCGAGCGATTTTTACGTGGGAAATTCGCTCAAAGAATATGACGATTATCTTCGGATAATAATAAAAAATGATGATTGATTTACAGAGCGCTTTATTGTATAATTTTATAAATAATACCGCACAAAGCGCGACTATACAGATGAGGTAAAGAGTATGTCTATATACAGAACCGAAATCAAAAAAGGAATAAACCTGAACATAATATACACTGATAAATTCAAGACAGATTATTTTTCAGTCAAGTATTTTCTGCCCGTTACGCGGCAAAACAACGCCGCGTCATCTCTGCTTCCCAAAGTTATTATGCGCGGAACGGCAGGATATCCCGACATGGAAAAAATCAGCTACGCGCTCGACGACCTTTATGCGGCAGATATTTATCCCCGCGTTTCGTCAAGGGGAGAAACACAGCTTATGGGATTCGGTGCGAGCTTCTTAAAAGACCGTTTCTCTGTTGACGGAACGAAGATACGAAGCGGAGTTCTCTCTATGATGAAAGAGTTTCTCTTTTGTCCGCTTTTAGATAACGGCGCTTTTCTCTCTGAATATGTAGAAAGCGAGAAAAAACAGCTCATTGACGCGATAAACGCAAGAAAAGACAACAAAACGAAGTATGCCGTTCAAAGATGTGAGGAGATAATGTGTGAAAACGAGCCGTACGGCATACCGACGCTCGGATATGCGGACGACGTCGAAAAAATCACGCCGAAAACTCTCTGTGATTTTTACAAATATACGCTTGAAAACGCTCCCTGTGAAATCTATTATATAGGAAGCGAGGGGAAAGATATAATCGAGCGTGAAATACGCCTGCTCTTCGCAGACGCGCCCGAATCACAAGCCGTATCATGTACCTGCAACATCGTAAGAAGCGCGTCAAAACTTCGCGAGGCGGTGGAAGAGACCGACGCCGAGCAATCAAAGCTCACCATAGGCTTCAGATGCGGCACAGCTCTTTCGGACGGAGACTGGCACAAGTTCGCGGTGTTCGCACAGATTTTCGGCTCATCGCCGACAAGCAAGCTGTTTATGAATGTTCGCGAAAAGCTGTCCCTTTGCTACTATTGTTCCCTTTCCGCAGACCCATTAAAGGGAATCATGCTTGTATACAGCGGAATCAAAACAGAAAACAGAGAAAAAGCGCAAAAGGAAATATTCGCACAGCTTGAGGAAATAAAACAAGGAAGGTTCAGCGAAAAAGAGCTTGACAACGCGAAAAGCGCGATAATCAATTCATATAACAGTCTGTTCGACTCGCCCTCCTCCCTCGAGGGCTGGTATACAGGCAGACTCATGGCAAAAATAAGCTCCTCTCCCGAAGAAGCAATAGAGCTCGCAAAAGGCGTGAACCGGGAGGACGTAATAAACGCCGCAAACAAAATCACCGCAGATACCGTATATTTCATGAAGGCAGGAAAAGTTAATGAATGAAATGATATTAAAAGAAAACTCTTTGTTAGGCGAAAAGTATTACTTTCTCTCTCACAAGAGCGGTTTGGAAATATATATAATTCCCAAAAAGCTTTCCACCTACTATGCGGCATTCGCCGTAAAGTACGGCTCGCAGGACAATGAATTCGAGATAAACGGGAGTTTTCACAAAGTCCCCAACGGAATAGCGCATTTTCTCGAACACAAAATGTTTGAAAGCGAAGACGGAGAGGATACCTTTGTCCGTTTTGCCAAAACGGGCGCAAACGCAAATGCTTTCACCTCTTTTAACAAAACGTCATATCTCTTTTCCTGTACGGATAATTTCTATGAGAGCCTTGAGATACTCCTTGACTTTGTAACTCATCCCTACTTCACAAAAGAAAATGTGGAAAAGGAAATGGGAATAATCGGCGAAGAAATAGGCATGATGAACGATAATCCGGGCTGGGCGCTGATGTTCAACATGCTCGACGGTTTATATAAAAATCATGCGGTGAAAATCAACATCGCGGGAAGCGAAGAGTCTATATCAAAGATAACGCCCGAACTGCTTTATGAGTGTTACGACGCTTTTTATAATCCGTCAAACATGGCGCTTATCGTATGCGGAGACGTCGACGCACAAAAGATAGTATCAAAGGTCGACGAAAAGATTACTTCCGAGCGCCGCCCGTGCGCCGAAAAAAAGATTCCGAATGAGGAAAAAAATTCCAACAAGCCGTATGTCGAAGCGAAAATGGATGTGGCAACTCCCATGTTTTCGATAGGAATAAAAGACCTCGACATTTCGGAGGACGCGCATGAGCGGCTGATAAAGTCAAGCTATATCACCGTAATACTTGAGACAATGTTCGGCCCTTCCAGTCTCCTATTCAATGAGCTTTATAACGAGGGGCTCATAAACGGCGGTCTCGGCTACGATTTTGAGCACAACCGTTCATTTTCCTTTATTGAAATATCGGCAAAAGCCGACGACGTGAAAAAAACGAGCGAGAGAATATTTGACTATATAGAAAAAGTAAAAAAATACGGCTTCGGCGAAGGTCTGTTTGACCGTGCGAAAAAGGTATGTTACTCGCAAATAATAAAAAGCTTCGACTCGACAGAGGAAATCGCGAACAATGTGCTCGCGAACGTGTGCGACGGCATTGACTTCTTCGACGCCGACAGCGCTATGAGCACGGTAAACGAAGAGACTGCTCTCGAAATTATGAAAAAGCTCTTCAAGAGAGAATATTCAACCCTTTCGGTAATTTTGCCGCAAAACAAGGAGGTATCATGAACATAATATCATTTCCGAATCTCGGTATAAACAATCTGAAGATTGACCGCACCGCTTTTTCAGTTTTCGGGCGGGATATTTATTGGTACGGAGTTCTGATTGCATTTTCAATAATACTGTCCTTCTTCTATGTCAAATGGCGCGCACGACACGAACATGTTAAGGGCGACGATATATACGATCTCGCAATTTGGGTTGTCATCTTCGGTATAATCGGCGCGAGGGCATATTACGTCCTCACAACTCTCGGAGAGTACGACTCCTTCCTCGACGTTATCGCTGTGTGGAACGGAGGATTAGCGTTTTACGGCTGTCTCATAGGCGGTGCGCTGGGCGCGTTTATTTTCTCAAGAGTCAAAAAGATTTCCTTTGCGGTTATTGCCGATATGCTTACCCCCGCGGTGCTCATATCCCAGGCGATAGGCAGGTGGGGTAATTTCTTTAACGGCGAAGCGTACGGTTCTGTCACAAATTATGATTTTTTGGGAAAGATTTTCGACATAACAGGTTCGACAAACTCGCCGTTTATAATGAAAATTGAGTATTCAAACGGCGCGGTCGTCACGGCACATCCTACGTTTTTGTATGAAAGCGTATGGTACATAATCGGATTTGTCATCATCACGTCTTTATACAAAAAGAAAAAGTTTAACGGAATGGTGGCTCTTGAATATTTTGCCTGGAACGGATTCGGCAGGATGTTTGTAGAGGGACTTCGCACCGACAGTCTTTTTGTCGGAAATATAAGAATTTCACAGCTTCTCGGTCTTTTGATGTTCCTTTTCGGAACGGCGTTTATCATCTTGGGCGTTGTCGCGGCAAAAAAAGGAAAATTAAAAAAGCCTTTTGACTTCCCCGAACAGGAAAAAGAGGCGGACAAAGAGACTCTTGCAAAAAGAGACACCCCAAGCGAAAATAAAAATGAGTCCGCAGTGCCAAAGGAAGACGAAGTACCAAAAGAAGACGAAGAGCTGAAGGAAAACGAAGGGCAAAAGGAAGAAGAAAACAATGGCTGAAATATTAAACGGAAAAGAAGTCGCGGCAAAACTTCGTAAAAGAATAGCCGCAGAATGTGAAGAGCTGAAAAAAACAGGCATACAGCCGGGCCTTGCGGTAATCCTCGTAGGCAACAACCCGGCGTCGCAGGTTTATGTCAGAAATAAAAAAAGGGGATGTGAAGAGGTAGGCTTTTACTCGGAGAGCTACGAGCTTCCCGAGGATACGACAGAAAAGGAACTGCTCGAGCTTATCGACAGGCTGAATCACGACGACAAAATACACGGAATACTCACGCAGCTTCCTCTGCCGGGGCATTTGAGCGACAAAACCGTAATAGACGCGATTTCCCCCGAAAAAGATGTAGACGCCTTCAGCGAAAGAAACGTAGGCAAGATAATGATAGGCGACCATGATTTTCTCCCCTGCACTCCCGCAGGAATTATGGCAATTCTCAAAGAATACGGCATATCCTGCGACGGGAAAAAATGCGTAGTAATCGGACGAAGCAATATCGTCGGAAAGCCCATGGCCATGCTCATGCTGCATGACAACGGCACGGTTACCGTCTGCCACTCGCACACCAAAAACTTAAAGGAAATAACGCGTGATGCCGACATAATCGTCGTCGCGATAGGAAAGGCTGATTTTCTCACGGGCGATATGATAAAGGAAGGCGCGGTTGTAATAGACGTGGGAATGAACAGACGCGGGGACGGAAAGCTGACGGGAGATGTCGACTTTGCCTCCTGCGAGCCGAAATGCTCATACATAACTCCCGTTCCGGGAGGAGTCGGCCCCATGACTATCACCATGCTATTGCAAAACACCCTTACATCCGCAAAAAAGCACGCGGAAAAACAGTAATTTGTACTTGACAAATCGCGTGAATACGTGATATAATATTTTGCCGCATAATGCAGGTTATAAAAGCTATGCTTACCTGAATTAGCGAGTCCGCGCCAAAGGCGCATAAAGAAAGAGAGGTGCTTTTCGTGTTTGCAATTATAGAAACAGGCGGAAAGCAGTACAAGGTTAACGAGGGAGACATTCTCTTTATCGAGAAGCTCGATGCCGAGGAAGGTTCTTCCGTTACATTCGACAAGGTACTTGCAGTTTCGGGCGATTCCGAATTCAAAGTCGGCGCTCCCTACGTCGAGGGCGCAACAGTTTCTGCCAATGTCGTAAAGAACGGCAAGGGTAAGAAAATCTATGTCATGACCTACAAATCCAAGAAAAACGAGAAGAGAAAAATGGGTCACAGACAGCCTTACACTAAGGTACAGATCAGCGCAATAAACGGCTGATTTACAAATGACAAAGTTTACTTTTTACAAAAGAGACGGCGTTTACTTCGGCTTTAAGGAAGAGGGCCATGCAGGCTTCGGTGAAAACGGAGACGATATAGTGTGTGCCGCATTTTCAGCTATGACGATGCTGATTATCAACGCCATTGAAGTTGCGTACGCTTCAAACGTCGATTATAAAATAGATGAGGAAAACGCTGCTATCGAACTCATCGCATACGGGGCTTTGCCCGAGCACGAGGACGACGATTGCAAGAGATTTGCCGTATCCGGTCTCATCGAGGCGTATTTCATCCAGCTTAACGATATGCTGGAAGATTACTACGATTATATGGACGTAAATGAAACGGAAGCATGAATTACTAACGGAGGAAACAAAGATGTTAAGAATAAGTTTACAGTTCTTCGCTCATAAAAAGGGTGTCGGTTCTACAAAGAACGGACGCGACAGCGAATCAAAACGTCTGGGCACGAAGAAAGCTGACGGCCAGCACGTTATCGCGGGCAACATCATCGTAAGACAGCGCGGAACACATATCCGTCCCGGAAAGAATGTAGGAATCGGAACAGACGATACTCTCTATGCTCTTATCGACGGAACGGTAAAGTTCGAGCATGTAACCCGCGACAAGAAGTGCGTCAGCGTTTATGCTGACTGATTGCTTGCCGGGCAAAAAAGAAAACAAAACCGGTAAAGATTTTCTTTATCGGTTTTTTCATTAACTGTTATAAAAGGGAAAAATATGAAACTAATCACTTTTACCGTACCGTGCTATAATTCGTCCGAATATATGGACAAGTGCATCTCTTCCCTGCTCACAGTCGGTGAAGACGCAGAAATACTAATTGTAGACGACGGTTCAAACAAAGACGACACGGCACAGAAGGCGGACGAATATCAGGCGAAGTACCCGACAATTTGCCGCGCCGTTCACAAAGAAAACGGCGGGCACGGCGACGCGGTATACTGCGGCATCACAAATGCAACAGGTCTGTTTTTCAAGGTCGTTGACAGCGACGACTGGCTGGAGGAAGACGCCCTGAAGCAACTGATGCAGGCAATAAAAATCCAAGAGAAAAAAGCCGACCTACCCGACCTAATTATCACAAACTACGTTTACGAGCGCGTACACGAGGGCAAACACCACACAAACAGCTTTGCAAAAGTATTGCCTGAGGGAAGAATATTCTCATGGGAGGAAATGGGCAAGTTTAATCAAAGCCATTATCTTACCATGCACACCCTCACCTACCGTACCGAGGTTTTGCGTAAGTCGGGCGTGACATTTCCAAAGCACACCTTTTACGTTGATAATATTTACGCATACATTCCCCTTACCTATGTTGAGAAACTATATTACATTAACTGTGATATGTACAGATATTTCATAGGACGGGACGATCAGTCGGTAAACGAGGCAAATATGATAAAGCGCCTTGATCAGCAGCTATCGGTAAATAAAATCCTTATCGACTCTAAAAAGCCTGCCGAGGCAAAGTACAGAATGCAGAAAAAATATATAATGCATTATCTCATGTCAATGATGATGGTTTCATCTATTTTCTGTATGCTCGCAGGAGAAGAACAAAACGGAGCGAAAAAGAAAGAAGAAATCTGGAATTATCTCAAGGAAAAAGATCCCGATACATACCGAAAATTACGTAAAAATGCACTTGGAATAGCTCTTAACACACAAAGCAAGTTAGGATGCGAGTTTGATATATTAGTATATCGCCTCATGAACAAGATTTATAAATTCAACTGAAAAAAACCTTCTGATTATAAAAATCAGAAGGTTTTTTTCAATCTCTCAACCGGCCTTTTTTACCGTTATATTTCCCGATACGCTCTCAAACGAGTATATACCTGTCTC
>CAMGCN010000013.1 GCA_946040935.1 uncultured Clostridia bacterium
ATAGCGTAGCGTCTCGTGGGCTCGGAGATGTGTATAAGAGACAGCCCACTTGACCTGTGCGTCCGCACCGTAGGAACGAAGCGTCTTTGCAACCGAAACCGCGGCTATAAATGTCACCGCCCACATATTTTCAAGGGGTAGTGCGTCCTTTAGCAGGAAGCTGAAATATACGCCTGCGCCCTTGGGCGAAGCAAAGCTTTTGCCTCTTCGTCCGCGGCCTGCGCTCTGCTCTGAAGACAAAACCACACACCCCGACGGGAAATCGCCCTCACGAAGATAAGTGTTTGTCGAATCGACCGTATCAAGGGTTATAACCTCATGCGGTTTATTAAGCATCGAGCAAATTGCACCCGCGCAAAGCGCGCTGTCGGAAACAAGGGTATATCCCGAACGGGATTTTGACTCGATATTATGCCCGTCGCGCCGCAGAGCGTCTACCGCTTTGCATACCGACATACGGGAAATACCCAGCTCCTTTGCCACAGCTTCTCCCGAAACGCTTTCTTTGCTTTTATAAAGTATTTCAAGCACCTTTTCCTTGGTGCTCATGATTTGAAATCCTTCGGAACGAGCACATTCAGTTTTTTCGATATATTTTCTATAAGATACGGCAGTTTAAGGCCGTTTTCTCCGTCGAGCGAGACCTCCATATTTCTGTCCACGGATACCGATGCCCTGTGACATTTAAGGGATATTATATTCTTATCTCCCTTTCGCGCAAGCAGGTTTATGCCCACACCCGCTCTCTCGGCAAAGTTGCAGTCTCTTACGACCATGATATTCATAAGTCCGTCGGTTAAGTCTGCCTCGGAAATTAAATTCTTCATTCCTCCGACATCAGAACCGTTTAATACCGCGAAAACAAGCGCGTCTTCCTCGACGGTTTCGTTTTCCGTCTTTATCCTGATACGAAAAGGCTTCATATCCGATATCTCTCCGAGAGCCGATATATAATATGCAAGAGAACCGAAAACCTTTTTGAACTCGGGGCTTGTGGTATGAGATACTCCCACAAAAGCGCCTGCCGCAATACTGTTGCAAATATACTGTTCTTTATCACCGGCTGTGACCTTTAGCATATCGACACGTTCCACATTATATTCGCAGAATATGTTAATACAGTCGAAAAGCGAAACGGGCATTTTAAGATTTCTTGCAAAATCGTTGCATGTGCCCCCGTGCACTACGCCGACGGGAGTTTCGTTTCCGGCCTTTACCATACGGTCTGCTATCTGGCCGACGGTTCCGTCGCCGCCCGAAATGATAACGGCGTCAAAAAGGTCTTTTTTGGAGAGATATTCGTCTAAAATCTCATCGTTTTCAAGGGTAAAAAGTCTGTGAGGTATAACATATATTCCGTTTTTATAAAATGTGCCGATAATCATATCAAGATCCCGTCCTCCCGACTGGAGACCGGAAAACGGATTATACAAATACAGAAATTTCTTCATTACTTATCTCCTACGGCTTTTTCTAATATCGAATAGCTGTGGCGAAGCAGCGTATTGAGTTCATCTTTGTCAAGAGAACGCTTTCCGAGAAGCGAAAGGAAATAAATCTCCTTTGCCATGGCCTTTACCGTCTCGCTGTCCTTGTCCGAAAGAGAGCGTATCAGCTTTGAATTTGAATTGAGCGACAGAGTCATCTTTTCCTTATCGGGGACTCCCATACCGTACATTCTCATCATATCCGCCATTCTCCGCTCCTCTTCTTTCGAGGTGAGCAAGGCAGGTATGCTTTCATCCTTCAGCGCTTCAAACTTTATCTCGGTGCCTTCCGGGCATATCTCCTTAAATGTCGAAACGAGGGAATCGTCGTTATATTCTTCCGCCTCTTCTTTGACAGAGGAGGATATGTCCGAATCTACGCACATAAACTTCACATTGTCTTTTTCGCAAAGTCCCGCGTATTGAATATCAAGAATATGGTCAAATACAACGACATTAACTCCGCCTGACGTAAGCATGGAGATATACTGTGCCTGCGCCGCCTCATCGGTACAATAGTAGACAATATTCTCGTTTGTTTCTTTTGCCTCTTCAAGATACTCGGAGAGTGTGCGGAATTTACCGTCGGTGCACTTTAACAAATACGAGTTTTTCACCCTGTCGTTAAATTTTGAATCGCGCAGAGACGCATACTCAAAGAACACCTTGCAGTCGCCCCATATTTTTTCAAAGGCCTCACGGTCGGTCGCAAACATGGAGTTGAATTTATCCGCCACTTTTTTGACAATATGAGCCGACAGCTTTGAGACATAAGTGTTGTTCTGCAGATAACTGCGCGAAACATTCAGCGGAAGCTCGGGACAGTCGAGCACACCTTTCAGCATAAGCATATACTCGGGTATGACCTCTTTTATATTATCCGCAACAAATACCTGATTATAATACAGCTTGACCTGTCCCTCGAGCGAATCCGTATTTGCATTTATCTTCGGGAAATACAAAATTCCCTTGAAATTAAGAGGATAGTCGGCGTTTAAGTGAATGTGAAAGAGAGGTTCGCGGAAATCCCCGAAAACTTCATTATAAAAGCTCTTGTACTCTTCGTCGGTACATTCGGAGGGTTTTTTCTGCCACAGAGGATTTGTATTGTTTATCTGTTCTGCCTCTTTATCGCTTTCAGATATATTAAGATAAACGGGAACGGGCAGGAAAGAACAGTATTTTTTGAGTATGCCTTTAATACGCGCTTCCTCCAAAAATTCGCTTTCTTCCTCGGTTATGTGCATGATGACATCGGTGCCGCGCTCCTCCCTCTCGCCGTCGAAAATCTCATATTCTCCGTCAGATGTGCAAACCCATCTGCAGGACGGCGAGCCGTCGAAGGAACGGGTTATAAGCTCGACCGTGTCGGACACCATAAACGCCGAATAAAACCCGAGGCCGAAATGACCGATTATGCCGTTTCCCGCACCCTCGCTCTCTCCTTCATACTTTTCTATAAACTCGAGCGCACCTGAAAGCGCTACCTGGCATATATACTTTTTAACCTCATCCTCGCTCATTCCGATACCGTTATCCGAGACGGTAAGGGTGCTGTTTTCCTTATCGATCGTCACATTTATTCTGTATCCGTCAAAATCCTCCGCCTTGCCGAGAGAGGAAAGACGTTTCAGCTTTGTCACCGCGTCTGACGCGTTTGAGACAATCTCACGCAAAAAAATTTCCTTTTCGGAATAAAGCCAGCGTTTTATTACGGGAAATATATTGTTTCTTTCGACGGAAATACCGCCTTTTTCTTTTACCTCCGGCATATTATCATCTCCGTTTCATATTTGTTTGGAAGTAAGTTCTATAATAAGTGAAATATCGTCGCTTTGAGCACCGTCAAGCGCCGCGCGGTTCCTTTTTATTACACCGCATTTTGTACATTTGTGATATATAATGTATCCCTTTTTCGGATCGGGCGTAGCAGAGACAGGCTCCATTAGAGCTCCGCATTCGCTTGCTCTGTCGCCCGGATTTTCGTCAACATGCAGGCTCCAAAGACAAAAAGGGCAATGGTTTCTCGAGGTATAGCCGAGCTTATTCACATTCTTTCCGCAATGTACACAAACGAAAGAATCGTCATTTTTTGTAAATCTCTTTCTCTGCACCCTATTTTCCTACGCAGAATCGGCTGAAAATACCGTCCACTATCCTTTCGCTTACTTCCCTGCCGTCAAGTGAAAACAGACTTGATAGCGCAAGCTCTATATCAAGCGCGGCGATATCCTGCGTCTGTCCCGTCTCAAGTGCGGAAAGCGCCGCTTCAAGCCGTTTTTTTGCTTCGGTAAGAGAAGAAAACTGACGGGCGTTTGAAACTATCGCCGTTTTGTCGTAATCAATCTCCTCGGAAAAGTACATTTCGTTTACCGTATCTATAAGCTCCTGCGCCCCCTCGCCCGTGAGTGCGGATATTTCAACCGTTTTGTCAAAAGCATCTGCAAAGGGCGCAAAATCGAGCTTTTTTTCAAGGTCGCACTTGTTTATCACCGCGATTTTAGCGTTGTTCATTTCGCGAATACTTTTCACCACCGCGAAATCTTCATTGTCCGCTTGCCGCGAGCAGTCGAATACCGCAAAGAGGAGCGCCGCTCCTTTCGCGCGGTCGTTTGCACGCTCTACGCCGATTTTTTCCACCTTGTCGTCTGTTTCGCGTATTCCTGCCGTGTCGCAAAGATTTAAGGTGACTCTGCCTGCCGTTACCTTTTCCTCTATCAGGTCGCGCGTCGTTCCCGCCTTATCGGTAACTATAGCGCGGTTTTCCCGGCACAGCAAATTGAGCAGAGAGGATTTTCCCGTATTGGGTTTGCCGAGTATAACCGTGTCTATTCCGTCGCGAACGGCTTTTCCCGTATGGTAAGTATCAATAAGCTTTGTAAGGGATAAGATAACGTCTGACAGCTCGTTTTTCATCTCTTCAGGCGTAACATCCGTCAAATCCTCGTCGGGATAGTCTATATACGCGTAAGTCGAGCTTAAGATATTTTCAAGTCTGTCTGAAAGCTCGCCGACTTCACGGGAAAGAACACCGCGAGTATTTGCCGAAGCAAGGCGCACTTGCTCCTTTGAAGCGGCGTCAATAACATCGGCTATAGCCTCCGCCTGGGAAAGCCCGAGCTTGCCGGAAAGAAACGCACGCTTTGTAAACTCGCCGGGTCCCGCAGGCGACGCGCCTGCAGAAAGCACAGCCTCAAGCACGCACTCGGTTATAAATATTCCGCCGTGACATGTTATCTCGACCGTGTCCTCGCCGGTAAAGGAACGGGGAGCGCGGAAAACGACCGCCATTCCGTCGTCTATACGCTCTTTTTCCGAGTATATATATCCGTAAATCGCGGTGCCTGGTTTTATTTCCGAGAGCTTTTTGCCGCTCTTCGGGTAAAAAACCTTCTCGCAAATTTCCACCGCTTCATCACCGCTCACTCTGACAAGCGCGACTCCGCCCTTGCCGAGCGGTGTCGAAACTGCCGCCACGGTCCTTTCTTCCATAATTACGCACCTCATGACTGTATCTCGTTTACAGTGCGCGCCCAAATCGGCAAAGCAGTCTTACTTGTCTGCATTTACACAATAGACGCGTTGATTATCTGTTATTTTTATATTATACACTAATTGTAAACCTCTTTCAATACATCTATTGACAAAAAGAAGTTAAAAAGTTATGATAAATATATGGACTTGATTGAAATAGAAACAAAAGAAGAAATAATATGTGCGGCAGAGCTCGAAAAAGAGATAATACCCGAGGTACTTTCGGGCGACGCTCTCAACGACTACCTCTCGGAAATCGAAAAGAAAATCCGATATGAATCCGAAGCGGGAGCGGAGTATTATCTTGTCGCCTCGTCGGGACCCTGCGGAGTTGTCTGTGTGAGAAACGAGGGAGATGTTGTAAGCGTTGAAAAAGCGGAAATACTAAAAGAAAAGCGAAGTTCAGTCAGTTTTGAGAGGATTATAGATATTCTGCTCGAAACATACGACCCGCCTGCTCTGCGAATAACCGCGCTCGCCGAGAAAACGTGCGGTTTTTGCCCGAACGGATATGAAAGGGAAGATAATTATTATATCAAGAGGTATTACTGATGGACAGCGAAATTTCTATTACCGTAAACGAACTGATGAAAGAGCTGCCGCTCGAAACACTCTATATGCCGAATGAGTGCGCGCGCATAGTCCGCTCGGACATCACTCGTCCGGGACTGCCCCTGACGGGCTTTTTCGATTCTTTTGACGCGACGAGAATTCAGATTATCGGTCTTGCCGAGACGAAATATCTCAACACATTAAACAATGAGGAAAGACGCAAGCATATATTCGACTATATGGAGAAAAAACCTGTCTGCGTTGTTTTTTCAAGAAATATAGAGCCGGATCCCGCATTTTTTGACGCGGCAAAGGAATACGGCGTTCCCTTGCTTCGTTCTTCGCGCGCCACCTCGGCGCTCGACGCGGCGATAGTCGGCGTACTTTCGGTTGCTCTCGCACCGAGCATGACTCAGCACGGCGTCCTCGTTGAAATATACGGAGAAGGAGTACTCATCATAGGCGACTCGGGAATAGGAAAGAGCGAAACCGCGATAGAGCTTGTCAAGCGCGGACACCGTCTGATAGCCGACGACGCAGTGGAAATAAAGCGTGTTTCCGATAAAACGCTCGTAGGCTATGCGCCGAAACTCATCAAGCATTATATCGAGCTTCGCGGTATCGGCATAGTCGATGTACGCAGGATTTTCGGCATGGGCGCCGTAAAGGAGACAGAAAAAATCGACCTCGTAATAAAGCTTGAGCTTTGGGAAAGAGGAAAGCAATACGAGCGGCTCGGCATGGACGAAGAATATACAAACATCATGGGTATTGACGTCTCCTCAATTACCATACCCGTAAAACCCGGCAGAAACCTTGCGGTTATTCTTGAAATTGCGGCGATGAACCACCGCCAGAAGAAGATGGGTTACAATACGGCGCTCGAGCTTGAAAAAAAGATAATGGAAAGCGCGTCGGAATCGCAAATAAACAATGAATAATATTCGCGGAGTTGTCTGCACACTCTTCGGCGGCATCCTTTGGGGCTTTTCGGGAGCGTGCGGACAATACATATTTTCACACTATCAGCTAAAGCCGATAGAGCTGACCTTTTTCCGTATGACAATCTCGGGAGTAATACTCCTTACAATTTGTGCTTTCAAGGAAAAAAGCGGCTGTTTTTCGGTATGGAGAAGCGTAAAAAACTCGGTACAGGTGTCTGCCTTTGCGATATTCGGCATAATGTTCAGTCAGGTGACTTACCTTGAGACAATTTCACGGTCAAATGCAGGTACTGCGACAGTATTACAATACACGGGGCCGTGTATGCTCGTACTGCTCGTATGCCTGATGAAAAAAAGGCTCCCGACTGTCCGTGAGATATCCGCGCTGATACTCGCAACGAGCGGAACTTTCATACTTGCGACACACGGAAATCCGTCCGCCCTTGCCTTATCACCCTCGGCGCTCGTATGGGGACTTCTGTCGGCCGTGGCACTCGTTCTTTACACAACGCTTCCCGAAAAGCTCATGTTGCGTTTCGGCACACTCGAGGTCACAGGATGGGCGATGCTTACGGGCGGCGTCATACTCGGCATAGTTCTTCGCGTTTGGAATCTTCGCGTGCAAATGGGCGCGGACGGATGGATATGTCTTTTATGCGTAGCCGTATTAGGCACTGCCGCGGCATATACCCTCTACCTACAGGGAGTCGCGGACATAGGCCCGGTAAAGGCGAGCATGCTTGCCTCGGTCGAGCCGCTTTCAGCGACGCTGTTTTCGGTCTTTTGGCTGAAAAGCGAATTCCGCATACCCGACCTTATCGGCTTTGTCTGTATAATCGCCACGGTATTTATCCTCGCCCGAGCAAAAGAGAAAAAACAAAAATCAGAAATATAAGCCGCTGATTATCATTTGAATCACAGCATGTGTTATGTTAAAAGGGCTTTAAAAACAGCGCAGATCGTTCATGGAATATAGTCTTGATTTGCGGCGGTTTTTATACCAAAAGACCTGCTTTTTAGTTAACGAGAATTATAGTTTTTGAGAGTTTTTAGGGTACTTTTTTCAAAAAGTGCCCTAAATAGGGTTTGGGGCAAAGCCCCGATTTTTATTTGTCAACACTAAAAATCCGCTCATGCGAGCGGATTTTATTATTTTTACTTCCAAAAACCACAGACGAAAATCACCTCTCCGCGTACCGTGTACGCCGTCGGGAGGGTTTGCGGCGTAGGATTTCCCCCTGATTTTCCTTCTGCAGGTTTTTTTACAGCCCCGTTGTTTTTATATAAGTGAGTCGAGCAGCTTCTTTCCTGCAAGTATGTCGGAACGTTCCTTTTCTCCCGCGCATTCGCGTTCTATCGTCAGCGCGCCGTCATATCCGAGCTCTTTCAGCTTTGCGACAATCCCGGGGAAATTCGCTTTTCCGTCGCCGAGCGCTTTTTCTTCGCCCAGATAACGAGGATCAGTCGGGTAAAGCGCGTCCTTTGCATGAACTCCGCGCACGTGCTTGCCGATTACGTCGAGCGCGTCAAGGGGATTGGCCTTTCCGTATAAAATCAGATTACCCGTATCAAAATTTACCCCTATATGGTCGCTTCCGATATCGGTTATGGCACGGAGCATGGTAACGGGCGTCTCCTGACCCGTCTCAAAATCAAGATAAATATCATTATTACCGTAATAGCTCATAAGGTTCTTCATAGCAGGTATCCACTCGCGGTAAACACTATCATACATATACTCGGGGATAAATCCCATATGAGAGGAAACGTCCTTAACGCCGAGAGCAACTGCGAGGTCGCAGTATTTCTTCATTTCCTCCATACGCCTGTCGCGGTACGCCGTCGGAATAAGGCCGAGAGTTACGGGGCCCGACACAAAATTCCACTCTGCAACGCCGCTCCACATTCCGACGATGCTCGTTATCTCAATCCCGTATTTTTCGCGAAGAGTCTTTACCCTCTCAATATTCTCCTCTGTCTGCTCGGGGATAAACATATACATCTGACAGTTGTCTATGCCGTTTTCGCTCATCCAGCGAAAATCCTCCTCGATGTTGCAATATTTTACGATAACTCCGACTTTCATAATAAAAATCCTTTCTTAAATAAATCAAGCTGATAAATATCCGCTTTCAGATGTGTATTTACGTTTTTTTATTTGCTTAACTGATGATCAAAGCCTCCGCCGCAGCCGTCGCATACAAAATGCTCGTCAAACGGCTCACTCGCCTCATTCAGCTTAAAAGCAAGCTCTCGAAGCGAAGTTTGCGCTTTTATTTTACTGCTTCCGCAGCCCGGACATACATCGGGCATGGCGTTAATCAGATCGGAACACATATTCTTTCTGACAAAGTGATAATAAACACGATAGTCAAAATAGAATACCATACGCCAGAGCGAATTATTTGAATATGCGTCAAGGTCTACTTTCTCGCCTGCGTCATAACGGTTGACCATATCCTCGTCGGGATCAAAGCCTATAAGGGTTTCCTCCGAGCCTTTCAGTATTTCGGCGCCGACCTTCAGGTTGCCCGACGGCATGCTCAAGCCGAATATATACGGACAGTAAGCAAAAGCTTCTCTGCCGATTATAGTCACACTCTCGGGAATATTTATTTTATTCAGCGATTCACAACCGTAAAAAGCCTTTGTTCCGATATATTCAATATATTTGTTCGGTTCGCGGTTTTCCTCCTTCATAACTACGTCTGCCCAAAGGGTGACCTTTGAAAGCTCCTTGCAGCCATAGAATAAATAGTCGGGAATAGACGTCACAAACTCGGGAATAGTCATCTCCGTGATTGAACTGCAATTCTTGAATGCTCCGTCTCCCAAAGATGAAACTCCTGACGGTATTTCCGCTTTTGAAAGCTTCTCGCATCCCGAAAATGCGTTGTTTCCTATCGTCCTTAAGGAATCGGGCAGCTTTATCTCTTCAATAGAGTAACAGCCCGCAAATGCCGAAACTCCTATTTCTGAAAGCCTCTTCGGCAGCTCAATATTCTTTAGCGAGACACACTCGGCAAAAGCCGACGACGGTATTACTTTCAAGCCTTCCGGAAATGTCAGCTCCTTGAGAGAGGTACAGCCGAAGAATGCGCGATCGCCTATTTCGGTAACAGACTCGGGAAGAGTAAGCGCAGAGAGTGAGATACATTTATAAAAAGCCGATGTATCTATCTTCGTCAAAGTCGTGGGAAAGTCAATCGTCCCGAGCGAGGCGCAGCCGGAAAAGGCTCCCCTGCCTATAGAGGTAAGTCCCT